>JANQSR010000138.1 GCA_028279205.1 Simkania sp. | reverse complement strand
CGATGCGCGTATCGACTACCGCGCCATCCCAGCTGTGATCTTTACGCATCCCGAAATAGCAATGGTCGGTTTAACAGAAGAGGTGGCAACCGGGCAGGGGTATCAATTCAATGTCGGAAAATATCCGTTTCAAGCCCTTGGAAAGTCGGTTGCCGCAAATGAAACCCAAGGATTTGCGCAGGTGATCTCTGAAAAGGGGACAAAGCAAATTTTAGGAGCCCAAGTCGTGGGCTATGAAGCCTCAACTCTCATTGGAGAGATGGCTCTTGCTATCTCTAATGAGCTCACTCTCGATTGCGTAACACACACGATCCACGCTCACCCGACAGTGGCAGAGTCGTGGGTCGAGGCTTGCCTCTTAGCAGACGGAGCCCCGATCCATTTCCCCCCTAAGATAAAAAAGAGGAGGTAGAGCGTGACAAGTAACCTTTTTGATAACAGACCCAAGAAGGGGCGCACAAGAGCTCTTCCCGAAAACCCAGAAGTCACTTCAAGGGGGCGCTTCCCAAGCTGGCTGCACCGCCCCTTGCCCAAGGGCAAGGCACTTTTCGAGACGAATCAAGCGCTGCGCAAAGAGAGACTCCACACCGTCTGTGAAGAGGCAAAGTGTCCGAACAGATGGGAGTGCTACTCCAATCACACAGCCACTTTCTTGGCTCTTGGAAATGCGTGCACCCGTGCGTGTGGTTTTTGTGATATCGACTTTTCCAAAAGCCCAAAGCCTCCCGAAAAAGATGAGCCTGAGAGAATCGCCCAGTCTGCTTCAAAGCTTGATCTAAAGCACGTGGTGATCACGATGGTAGCGCGGGACGATCTAGAAGATCGAGGAGCTGGGCATATTGCCGCCATCATCCACGCTCTCAAACAACAAGGGACGGTAGAGGTTCTAACTTCCGATTTTTCGGGGAATCAAACCGCTCTAGACACCATTATCGAAGCCCAGCCAGAAATTTTTAACCACAACATCGAAACGGTTCGCCGCCTCACTCCTCGCATCAGGCACAAAGCAACCTATGAGCGTACCCTTTCTGTTTTACGCTACGTCAAGGGGAAGGTTCCCTTTCTCAAATCGGGGATCATGGTCGGACTAGGAGAGAAAAAAAGTGAAGTTGAGCAAACAATCTTCGACCTTTTCACCGTCGGAGTTGACATCATCACGATTGGACAGTACTTACAGCCTAGCCGCCACAAGCTCATCGTCAAATCTTTCGTGACACCTGAGGAGTTTCAAGCTTATGAAAAGTATGGTGAGCAAATAGGGGTTCCTCATGTGTATGCAGGCCCTTTTGTGCGTTCGAGTTATAACGCTAAAATGTTAAAAGATCGAATGTTTCAGAGGAAGGGGGGTGCAATCAAAAGTGTTGAGGCCTTTACCTAGGCGACCCTCTTTTGATTGGAATAGGCTCTCCCTGTATCCATTTTTGCATGCCTTCAAGAAAAGTCTTAAGTCTCTCAACACTTTTGATTGCACACAGAGGATAAGGGATTGATTTTTCTTGCAAAGCGTCACGAAATTTTTTAGAATAGGCCTGCAGATTGCATAGAGATCAAAAAATGAGGTTAAATATGATTAACTGTCTAACAAATGCCGCTTCCTCGGCCGGCTCCTTTGTCACACAAGAGTTTTTTAATGCCCCCAAGACTATTGTGTTCACCCTTTTTGCGGTAGGAGCACTTGGATATCTTGGGGTAAAATTATCAAAATCTACCGAAGAGTCCAATGATATTTTGAACGACGCCTACACAAAAATTTGTGAAACGGCGCAAGAAGTTCACACATTTTCCTGCAAACTAGTGAGACTCATGATAGCACCCTTTCACAGTCGCAGTGAAGAGGATGATTTTACAACTTGGGAAAAGTTAGCTGGTGGGATTGCACTCATTGTCCCGGCCATCGGTACAGTTGCTCTTGCTACTATTGTTTTTAAATCTTATCTTTGCCTTTCTGTTAAAGCGTTTGATCTGCCATTTGTTTTGCCTTGGAAGGCTGCGCGATGGATTATTGGGTAATATTCGTTTTTAAGGGTTCCTGCAGAAAAGGAACCTTTTTTTTGTTTAAATTCTATTGATAGACA
>JANQSR010000132.1 GCA_028279205.1 Simkania sp. | reverse complement strand
AGATTCACAATATTCTGATGAGTGAGGAGAAAGGCTTTAATCAGCAGAGTCAAGAGCTCCTATCTGCGGGTTTAGAAGAGGCTCCGTATATCAGGGTAGGACGACACAGGGAGCCAAGCACCACCACCAAAATGGATACTGCACGCACAAAGGAAATCGTTTCGTGACAGTCTGATGACATTGAAACAAACTTGTTACCGACTGGGCGAGAATTTGCCGCTTTCCAGTCATAATTTCTTTCACGAGTCATAGAGAGTAGAGTAATGCCATGAGTTTTTAAGGACGTACGCGAAACCTGAGGGGCCTTGTTTTTTAAGAACTTAAATCGCTGAAAAGCTGATAGATAAAAAAAACTCTCCTTGTAATACTCCGAAAGTGCCTGATTTCTTCAAGTTTTCCGATTTCAGTCAAACACTTAGGCTTTATTTTTTTAAATTATTGATTACCTGTTAGATATAAAAAATTCTCTTAAAATCATTTTTAAAATGTGTTCAATTCAAGGGAGTCGAATTTTTTATGTAATCAACTAACTATCAAACAGAAATAAAACAAAAATAAAATTTATTTTAAAAATATTAAAATTAAAATTTAAATTTGATAAAATAGTAAATTGTTGAATTTAAAATTAAAAAATAAAGGAGAAGCAGGCATGCAATCAGTAACAAGAAAAGCAGAAAATATTAACCAAGAGGTTTCTACTGCCCCAACCCAAGAGACTAGCTCTTCCTCTCTTAGTAAATTAAGGGAAAAAGTTTCAAGGATAGCCTTAACTATACTTGATTATATACAATCCTTAATCCCTATCTATTCAGTTTTTCATTACCACAAAACAAGAGGAGAGGCTAATAATTACAAAGAACAAAACGGTATTCTAAAAAAAAGAGTTGAAAAATGTCATTCGATGCTTGATGAAGTGTATGAGGCGATCGAAACCCTTCGAAAAGAAAACTCAGATTTTGAAGCAAAAACCAAAACTTCTTCAACACAGACCAGATCTCCTCGATCAGAGCACAAAAAGCTTAGATCAAAAATTGAAGAGCTCGAATCAGAGGTTCGGAGGCTTACAGCAGAAAACCAAAAACTTGAATCACAACAGACCCAGGGAAAAGTAAATCATCGATTCGAGCCATCTCTGCATACCATTTCTGAGTAGGAGAGCCTTCTCTCTAAGTAAAGTTAGATTATCTACACACAAAGGAGCGCGCTTGAAAAATCACTCAACCCAAAAATTTAGCTTCACAACCTAAAAGTCGCTTTTCATTTCGATATACAAAAAGGGAGGAATCTTTTACGTTCCGAAAAAAGAGAAGTCGATTGGGATAACTTAAGCTGAATTTTGGGTTCTGATATGAAAGACCAGATGATCCTCGAGACGGAAGCAAAAAAGATTGTGACTCCGATCTATTTCGGCCTTGAATTGCTAAAAGAGCCCCTTTTTGCCACATTCTGTCAAAAGCTTCGATTCCGTTTGGCTATCATCACTGACTCTAATCTCAAAAAGCACCATGGACAGCCTCTTCTCGATAGGATCAGGGGAGTCGCAGAGGGTGTGACGCTTCACACATTTAAGGCAGGAGAAGAGAGTAAAAACCAGAGAGTAAAGGGCTACCTCGAAAAAACCCTTTTCCAAGCAGGACATCGTCGAGATAGCTGCCTGATTGCCCTTGGAGGTGGGGTCACAATCGATCTCGTCGGTTATATTTCCGCAACTTTTTGTAGGGGGATCCCCTACCTTTCGATTCCAACCTCTTTGCTTGCTATGGTTGATGTGAGTCTGGGCGGAAAGACGGGGATCAACCTCCCCTTCGGTAAAAACCTCGTAGGAGTGATTCACTTTCCATTAGCCACTTTTATCGATTTTTCTACTCTTAAATCTCTACCCAAAGATCGGATGCGTGAAGGGCTCGTCGAAATCATCAAACACAGCTTGATTGCTGACAATCAGCTATTTGAGCTCTTAAGTCAAAATCTCGAAAAATGGGAAGAGAAAAATATCCCTTTCATCAAACAGATCATCTACGCAAGCTGCCAGATCAAAAAAGGGGTTGTTGAGTCTGATATTTGGGAAGAAGGGAGGCGTCGAATACTCAACTTAGGCCATACAATTGGGCACGCCATCGAGGCTTTAGAAGAGTATCAAATGCCTCACGGTGAAGCGATCGCAATTGGGATCATCGTTGAGAGTTTCATAAGCTATAAACTCAAAAAGATTGACATCACAACCTTTGAAAAGATCTATCAGATCTTTCGCTGGGTGGGATGTCAGCTAGCCTTTTCACCTAAAGTGACAAAGAAGGGACTCCTCGATCTGATGCGCTATGACAAAAAAACAAAGAGGTGCACTCCCCGATTTGTCATCTTAAACGGAATAGGGAGGGTTGAATCTTTCAGGGGGGCTTACTGCACTCAAATTAATCCTTCCCTTTTGGAAAATATCTTAGATTGGATGATCGAAACATTTGAAACGTTACCACATTAAAAAAAGTTCCCTCTCTGGTTTTGTCAATGCTCCAGCTTCAAAATCACACACGCTGCGAGCCCTTCTGTTCGGCTTGATGGGCAGGGGGAAAACCACTCTTCGCAATTACCTTCACTCCCCTGATTCGATGGCAATGATCAGAGCGATCAAACATTTTGGAGCTCAAATCGATCTGTTTTCTGATCGGATTGAAATTGAGGGACTCGGTGGTCAATTGCAAGCAGCAGAAGATATCATCTATGCAGGCAACTCAGGTCAGATACTCCGTTTCATAGGGGCGCTTGCTGCCATCCTCCCCTCCTACACCGTTTTAACTGGGGATTTGTCTATCCGCCATCGAAGACCTATCCAACCTTTACTCGATAGCTTGCAGAGGCTCGGCGTATTTGCAAAAAGCACCCGTCTTGATGGCTTTGCCCCTATCGTGATCAGAGGGCCTCTAAAAGGGGGGAAAACGGAAATAGAGGGGGAAGATTCTCAACCTGTATCAGGCCTTTTAATCGCCGCCTCTTTCGCCGATGGTTCTACCGAGATTAAAGTCAAAAACCCAGGAGAAAAACCTTGGATCGATTTAACCCTTAGCTGGCTCGAATACCTAAAACTTGCCTATGAGCGGGAAGATTACACCTATTACCGAGTTCAGGGGGGTGGAGGGTTTGAGGGGTTTGATTATACGGTTCCAGGAGATTTTAGCTCTCTCACCTTCCCCTTGATCGCCGCCCTGATCTCAGACTCGACGCTAACTTTGGGCAACGTCGACATGGTTGATGTTCAAGGGGACAAGAAGATCATCCAGATCTTGAAAGGGATGGGGGCTAAGATCACGGTTGATGATAAAAAAAAAGAGCTTCATGTTAAAAGGGGAAGCCGATTAAGAGGCATTGAAATTGACATTAACGACTGCATCGATGCCGTGACACCGCTTGCCGTTTTAGGGTGCTATGCAGAGGGAAAGACAGAGATTCGAAATGGCGGTATTGCCCGAAAGAAAGAGTGTGATCGTATTAGTGCCATTGCCACGGAGCTTAAAAAGATGGGAGCTTATATTCAGGAAAAAGAGGATGGTCTCACTATACATTCGTCCCCTCTAAAAGGAGCCGTTGTGAACACTTATCATGATCACCGGATGGTGATGTCTCTGAGTATTGCAGCTCTCGGGGCTCAAGGGGAAACCGTTGTGAAAGAGGTTAGCTCTATTTCCAAAACCTACCGAAACTTCGCCAACCACCTGCAACAGTTGGGTGCTAATCTAGAGGAGAAAGGGTGAATATGAATATCGTACTTTTTGGTATCAAAGGGTGTGGGAAGACCACTTTTGCAAGAAAAATCGCAGAAAAATTAAAGCGCGCTTTTATCGATACGGACGCACTGATTGAAGAGCTTTACCTCGTCCATCGGGGCAAAAAAATGTCTTGTAGAAATATTTTTCTCGAAGTTGGGTCTGCACGATTTCGCACACTCGAATATGAAGTGATCCAATCACTTCAAGATGTGCAACACTCGGTCATTGCTGTTGGCGGGGGGACAATGACTTCGATAGAAAATGTCGAGGCGCTGATGAAAACCGGTACCCTTTTCTATCTCGTGTGCGAAAAAGAGGTTTTGAAAAAAAGGGTCTTTTCTCAAGAAATTTTTCCAGCCTTTCTTGATCCAAATGATCCCGAAGGGTCTTTTGATAGGATGCATGATCAACGCGCTGAATTTTACCATAAGCTTGGGAGCAAAGAGATCGATGTGACGCATATGAAAGAGAAAGAGGTGATCACTACCATATGCAAAATGTTTGATGAGGGTGTAAACAAGGGAAAAAAAATTGGGAAGTAACAGTTTTGGACACCTTTTTCGGATCACCACATGGGGTGAGTCACACGGAAAAGGGATCGGCGTTGTGATCGACGGCTGCCCCGCTGGGCTTGAACTTACAGAAGAGGATGTCAATGCTGAATTGGAAAAACGTCGAGGCAATCAAACACCTTTCACAACGGCGCGGAGTGAAAAAGACAAAGCGATCATCTACTCTGGCACATTTGAAGGGAAAACAACGGGGTGTCCTATTTCAATGATGATTCAAAACGGTGATGCCGACCCCTCTAAGTACAGACCGATAAAAAATTTACTCCGCCCTGGCCACTCCCACTTCACTTACCTCGAGAAATACGGGGTTTTCGATTACTATGGGGGGGGACGCTCTTCTGCACGTGAAACAGCCTGTCGCGTTGCTGCAGGTGCTGTCGCTAAAAAGATTTTAAGCCATTTTGGGGTCAACATTGTTGCTTATATCAGCGAAATAGGTGGCATTCGGATCGATCAAATTGACCACCTAGATCTATCAAAGATCAGAGAAAAAAGAGAAGCAAGTCCCATCCTTTGCCCGGATAAAAGCGCAGCCAAAGTGATGATGAGTGCCATTTTGAAGACCAAAGAGGATCAAGACTCTCTCGGAGGCATTATCGAATGCATCGCAACCAACGTTCCCGCAGGATTGGGTGATCCGATCTACGAGAAGCTCGAAGCAAATCTTGCCAAAGCCATGATGACTCTTCCCGCCACCAAAGGGTTTGAAATTGGCTCTGGTTTTGAGGGCGCGCGCATGAAAGGATCGGAGCACAACGATCCATTCACATCTGACGATCAAGGGAGCATCTCAACAACAACAAATTTTGCTGGGGGAACGCTCGGGGGAATTTCAACGGGGATGCCTATCCTTTTCCGAGTCGCCTTTAAGCCAACTTCGGGAATCCGCAAGAGACAAACAACTGTCGATCTTAAGGGAAATTTGAAAACATTTAAGCTTCCTGAGGGGTCGCGTCATGATCCCTGTCTAGCTATCCGCGCCGTGTCCATTGTAGAGACGATGGCCTCCCTTGTTTTAACAGATGCTCTCTTGTTAAATCGCGTATCCCGTCTGTAGGTTTCGCATCGAATTTTACCAGAGATTAAAGGGGTGCAATCAAAAGTGTTGAGGCACTTAAGGTTTTTCTTGAAGGCATGCCTAAACTGAAGGCAAGCAAAAATGGATAGAGGGAGAGCCTATTCCAATGAGAAGAGGATCGCCTAGGTAAAGACCTCTACACTTTTGATTGCACACAGATTAAAGTTTTCCCTTGACTTTTTGAACCTTTTCTATAAAAATGCTCTGAAAAATGAGAGAGGTACATTTTTTATGATGAAGGTTTTTCTACCTATTTGGTTTTTTCTTATGGGATTTTCGACTCTTTGCTACGCCTATCTTCCCAGCCATTCTAATGTGGGGGAGAGGATTATTATTCCGCAAGGAATGCACTCTCTTTTGGGAAAAGCGATCGACGGATCTTTCATTGAGATTGAAAATGGAGCGCAATTTAGAATTACCCGTCAAGAGGATCGAAATGAGGTGCTCCGTTGGTCAACAGATTCCGTTTTAAGGATCTCTCCCAACCCTTACTGGTGGATGAGGAATGCCCCTTTTGTAGTGACCCACTACCATAGCGGAAACTATGTCTTTGTTAATGAAAAAGCAGGCCCTGTCCTTGATCACCCTTTAACCTACATTATCTGCGATATCAATCCCTACCAAGGTAAGATAACCATAGGTAATGCGAGAGGAGACTCGACTTGTTGGAAGATCGATCGTCAGGATATCCCCTACACTCAAGACTGGAAAGACGGAGAGACCATCATCATCGGTCATTATGATGTCTGGTACTCAAGATTTCCTAGTCTTGAGTGTAGGGGATATCCTGGCGAGCGGTCTTCCAACAAGTCGAGTCTCCTCCCGCATTACCCATG
>JANQSR010000127.1 GCA_028279205.1 Simkania sp. | reverse complement strand
AATTTTTACATATAAGGAGAGATAAGTTCTAATAGCCTCTAGGGGGTTTTCAACCTATTTTTTGTGGGGGTCCACTTGGTGAAAAGAATAAAACTTTGGGCTGTTTGCCTCGGCTTCTCTTTTCTAATGGCCATTTGCTTGCCCTTGAAAAGGGTTCAAGCAAGCAACTTTTTAGAGGATATTCCGTTTCAAGAGGAGTCTGTCCTAGATGTCACGCTCTTCTTTTTACCAGATGATTCCGAAGAGGTCGATGAGTCTATTGAACCTTTCTACAATCTGAGATTAACTCCAGATGATTGTAAAAATATTTCAAAGTTGATTAAAAATATGGCAGATCTCAATCTTTGGTCCCTTTTGGCAAAGTCAAAAGAGATGAAAAAATTGGGTCGCAAGCTCGAACCTCTGCACCCGCTCCGTTTTTTGGGGTGGATTTTTTCCAATCCCGAACTTAAAAGGCGTATGCCCAAGATCCAGAACAGTTATTTCAGATGGGGTAAGTTCACAGAGGGACTTTTCGAAAGGCTTTCAAGAGAGGCTCGCGATGGAAATATCGATCCTTTTATTCCTGGCTTCGCCCATTTGGTTGGTCGCTCTTCTGTTTCAATTGAAGAGAAGGCTGATTGCGCCGATTGGGAAGGAATGCTTGATGAGCTTATGTATTATTAGAATTGACTAAAAAATTTCAAAATTTCGCTGTTAAAAAACCAGAAAAGTTTGTTAAAATCGAGTGGGTTAGCTAAAGCTAAACAGGAAGGTAAACGTCGCTAATAGGTAAATATATGAGGTTTTTATGAGCGGGAAGCGTGAGTCAATTTTTGGTGCTTTCTTCAGAGCTTTTTGCAGGTTTTTCGGAGGGATCGTCGGGCTTATCTTTGGTTTGATTGCCTTGGGGTTTGTTCTTGCGATTTTCTCGGGCGCGTCGATGGGTGGTAAAAACCAGCTCGTTATCACAGCAGATGCGGATGGAAACCGCACTCTACTACCAAAATCTTCCCCTGTTATTTTGCGTATCAATATTCATGGAGAGATAGGATCTCGCGAGCTCAATGCAAAGCTCATCGAAAATCAGCTCTTGGACGCGCGCGAAGGAACCTTAAAAAATCGGGTCAAAGCGATCATGCTTCACATCAATTCTCCTGGGGGCACCGTCTCTGACTCGCACAACATCTACACATCTCTTTTGGATTACAAGGAGAAGTACAAAGTGCCCATCTTTGCTTATGTGAACGGCCTTTGCGCTTCTGGAGGGATGTATGTGGCTTGCGCTGCCGATGAGATCCTTTCTAACCCGACTGCAATCATCGGTTCTGTGGGCGTGCGCATCGGGCCTCTTTTTAATGTCTCTAAGCTGATGGAAAGGTTTGACATTTCCCAGGTGACCTTAACAAGGGGGAAAGACAAAGATATGGGTTCCCCTTACCGCCCTCTAAAAGAGGGAGAGTTCACACCTTTAAAGGCGATTTTAGACTACGATTATGAGCAGTTTACAAAAATTGTCCTCGACAATCGTCCCCACATCGACCGAGATAAACTGATCAATGTCTACGGAGCTCAAGTCTACGACCCAATCAAAGCTCAGGAGATCGGTTATGTCGATAATGGCAACGCGAACTACTCTTCTGCGTTAAAGCAGCTTGCTCAAGAGGCAGAGATTGAAGGCAAGTATCAAGTTGTAGAGATCAGAACAGTCCCCTCCCTTGTTTCCAAGTTAACCGAAGGGAAATCAACACTCTTTCCGAGTAAAATTAAGCACGAATTTGATATTCCTGGATTTAAAACAGAGTGGATGGGAGTCCCTCTTTACCTTTACTTTCCGGCCTTAGACGACCTTTGATCATGAGAGACATCTACTTACTAGATGCTGTTTCCTTCCTCTTCCGCTCCTACTATGCGATTCGCAATATGAGCAACAGAAGGGGGGAGGCAACAGGGGCTCTTTACGGTTTCATTCGGTCTATTCAGAAGATCATCAAAGAGTTCAACCCTAGTCATCTAGTCGCTCTCTTTGATGGGCCTAACAACAAAGCGGCGAGGGTTCAGATCTATGAGCATTACAAAAGCAATCGAACTGGGATGCCTCCCGATTTTTTTTTTCAGCTCGAGCTGGCCATCCATTTCTGCGAGTCCTTTGGCATTCCCCATCTCTCTGCATCCGGCTTTGAGGCGGATGATCTGATCGGGGCTTTGGCCAAATGGGCGGAAAAAGAGGGAGCGCGGGTCTTCATCTTTTCAAGTGACAAAGATTTGGCTCAACTCGTCTCTGAAAAAATTAAGATTGTTCATGCGCACAAAGATAATCTAATGGTTGATCGGAAAGGGGTTGAAGCCCTCTACGGGGTCAAACCAGAGCAGATTGTCGATTATTTGGCCATCATGGGGGATAGCTCCGACAATATTCCAGGTATTCCAGGGTTTGGCCCCAAAACGGCTGTCTCTCTTCTAAAAGAGTATGGCTCGCTCGACAACATCTTGAGCAATCTCGATCAAATGAAAAACAGAAAACGGGCAGAGAAGATTCGTTTGCACCAAAAAGAGGCCGAGCTTAGTCGCGAGCTTGCTCTTTTAATTTGCGATCTGCCTTTTTCTAAAAAATGGGAAAATTACGAGCTTAAAAAGCCAAGCTTGACGCGATTAAGAGCGCTTTACCAAGAGATGAACTTTTTAACTCTCTTAAAAGAGCTCGAGAAAAGCGGCGCGGTAAAAGAGGATAAGCATTGCTACAAAGTGATCGAGACTCTAAGCGAGCTTGATACGCTCATTAAACGCCTTTTGGAAGCAAAAAGTGTGGTTTTTGATACGGAAACAACCACACTTCAAACTATTGAGGCATCTCTTGTTGGAGTTGGATTTTGCATCGCTAAGGGGGAAGCTTTTTATGTCCCTTTGAATGGAAGCCTAGACCAAGAGAGAGTTTTGGAAAAGCTCCGCCCCCTTTTTGAAAGTGAGGCTGTCGGTTTTGTCGGGCACAACATCAAGTATGATATGCACGTTCTTCTCAATCACAACATCCACCTTTCAAAGATTGCATTTGATACGATGCTTGCCTCTTACCTGTTAAATTCGCAAAACAGAAGGCATAGTTTAGACTCTCTTTGCTTGGAGAGGTTTGGAAAAGTCAAAACACCGATTGAAGAGTTGATCGGAGAGAAAAAAAAAGATCAGATATCGATGATCGATGTTCCGATCGAAAGGGTTGGTGACTATTGCTGCCAGGATGTCGATTATACGTTTCGCCTCAAAGAGGTTTTCGAAAAAGAGATCGAAAAAAATGGGCTTGCTTTCGTTTTATACGAGATCGAGCAACCGTTAGTCCCCGTTTTGATTGCGATCGAGCGCGCTGGCATCTGTCTCGATGTCGACAAACTGCACACTATGTCGGAAACTCTTCTAAAGCAGATCGGGGAATTGGAAAAGCAGATCTATGATCTGGCTGGGCAACCCTTTAATGTGAGATCGCCCAAGCAGCTCGGTGAGATCCTGTTTGACAAGTTGGGGATTGCAAGTAGAAACAAAAAACGGAGCACCAGTGCCGATGTGCTTGAAGGATTGGAAAAAAAACATCCGATCGTCTCAAGAGTTCTTGCATTTCGGGCTTTAGAAAAATTACGTTCAACCTATGTCGATGCCCTTCCCCTGCAGATAAACAAAAAAACAGGGCGCATTCATTGCACGTTCATGCAAACGATCACGGCAACAGGTCGCCTTTCCTGTCAAAATCCCAATTTACAAAATATTCCCATTCGTTCCGAGGAAGGGCGTAAAATTCGGCAAGCCTTTTGTCCAAGTGGTGAAGATCGGTGCTACCTGTCGGCTGATTACTCCCAGATCGAACTGCGCCTCCTCGCCCACATGAGTCAGGATCCCCGATTGATCGAAGCCTTTCAAAAAGGGGAGGATATTCATACAGCGACTGCGGCAACCGTGTTTGATTCTCCCCTCTCTCAGGTTACAAAGGGGATGCGTTCGAAGGCTAAAGCGGTAAATTTTGGGATTATCTATGGCCAACAAGCTTTTGGTTTGTCCAAGGAATTGGGAATTGATGTGAAGGAAGCCGCAGATTTTATCATTAAATATTTTGAAAAATATCCCCTTGTCAAAGAATTTTTAGAGACGTGCAAGGAGAGAGTGCGCCAATCGGGGATGGCACTCACTTTGATGAACAGAAGGCGTATGATTCCTGAGATTCAGAGCGAAAATTCTTTGGTTAGGGCGGCAGCTGAGAGATTGGCTGTCAACACCCCCCTTCAGGGGTCTCAGGCTGATATTATAAAAATTTCGATGATAAGATTGCATAAAGAGCTGCAAAGTAGACCTGAGATTCAAATGATTTTGCAAATACATGATGAGCTGATCTTTGAGCTGCCTTTTGCGAAAGTCTCCTCCTTTAGCCCCATTGTTCGAGATATCATGCAAAATGTCGCCTCACTCTCTATCCCCTTAAAGGTGAACATTACAATTGGCAAAAATTGGGGAGAGTGCTAGAATTGAGGAAAATAGGGGTTACTGGTGGTATAGCTTCGGGCAAGACCACCGTGTGTCTTCTTCTAGAAAAGCACGGGGCTTATCGACTCAGTGCTGACGATATTATCCACCAACTACTAGAAACAGATACAGAGTCTATGCGTCGTGTTGTCTCAATTTTGGGATCGGCTGTGCTAGTAGATGGAAGGATTGATCGGAAAGAGGTCGCCTCCCGTGTTTTTTCTAACCCAGAAAAGCTTGAACAACTCGAAAGTGTCCTTCATCCCCCTTTGTTTGCAGAAATTGAAAAGAGATACCAAAGGGTCAAACAGAATAAACACTACTCTTGTTTTGTTGTGGAAATGCCCCTTGTTCAGGAAATTAAAAAAGAGAAAGAATTTGATCTCATTCTGGCCGTTATCAGCGATGAAAAAAGAGCAAAAAGCCGTTTTATTGCAGCTGGGTTTTCAAGTGATGACTACCAAAGACGTATGAAACGGCATTGGGACATCAAAAGGAAAGCCAGAGAGGCTCATGTTGTCCTTTCGAACAATGGAGATCTCCATCACCTTGAGAAACAAGTTAAAACGTTCATCTACACCTTGACTGAGGAGTAATTTGTGTAATGAGTAAAGAGAGTCAAACTGATTCAAAAACTTTTAGAGAAAAGCCTGAAAGAAAGGCTTTCTCTCCTCATTCCAAAGAGAAGACCAAAACGGCCAAAGAGACCGTCATTACTAAAATTGTCGATCTTCAAAGGATGAGCATTGAAGAGCTCAATAAGTATGCAAAGAACATCGGTCTTGAGAGTTTGAGTTCTCTGACCAAGTCTCAGATGGTCTTTGAAATTGTCAAAATGAAATCTTCAAAATCGAACGAGGTTCTTGTTGGGGAGGGGGTTTTAGAGGTTTTGCCCGATGGGTTCGGATTTTTGCGCTCTCCTGATTACAACTACCTCTCTTCTGCCGAGGATATCTACGTCTCCCCTGCTCAGATTCGTCGTTTTGCCCTTAAAAAGGGGGATACGGTCTACGGAAGCATCCGTTCCCCTAAAGACAAGGAGAAGTATTTTGCCTTGCTCAAAGTGGATCGGATCAATGGCAAACTGCCCGAAGAGTCGAAAGAGAGGATCTTCTTTGGGAATTTGATCCCCCTATTTCCCAATGAGCGGCTTGTCATGGAAACCGAAAAGGAGCGACTTTCGACAAGAGTTTTAGATCTCATCTGCCCGATTGGAAAGGGGCAGCGCGCTTTGATCGTAGCCCCTCCCAAAACGGGCAAGACGATCTTGATGCAAAATATTGCAAACTCGATCGCCTGCAATAACCCCGAAGTCGTTCTCATCATGCTTCTAGTCGATGAGCGTCCAGAAGAGGTCACCGAAATGAAGCGGGTTGTGAAAGGGGAGGTGGTCTCATCCACTTTTGATGAGCCACCTGAGCGGCATGTCCAAGTTGCCGAGATGGTCATAGAAAAGGCACGCCGCTTGGTCGAATATGGCAAAGATGTGGTGGTCCTTCTCGATTCGATCACCCGTTTGTCTCGCGCTTATAATACTGTGCAGCCCCACTCGGGTAAGATTCTAACGGGAGGGGTTGATGCGCAATCTCTGCACAAACCCAAACGGTTTTTCGGGGCGGCACGCAACATCGAGCATGGGGGTTCGCTGACCATTATTGGCTCTGCACTCATTGATACGGGGTCACGGATGGATGAGGTTATTTTTGAAGAGTTCAAAGGGACGGGGAATTGTGAAGTTGTTCTCGATCTTCGTCTGGCTCAAAGGCGTGTTTTCCCTTCGATCGACATCATAAAGAGTGGAACCCGTAAGGAGAACATGCTTTACCATCCAGAAGAGCTTGAGAGAATCTACCACCTACGTCGAGCTTTGGCAGATTTAAGCCCCTTGGATGCGATGAATCTGCTCTTGAAGCGTTTGGAGAAAACGACGAGCAATGCGGAGTTTCTCCTCTCCATGAAAGACAAGAAAATGATTTAAATTATTTATCTGGTTTCTTACGATCCGAATAGAGGAAGGGTATTAGCGAAGCTGTCCCAAGTTGATAGTCGGCAGACTTTAAGAGAGTTTTTATCTTAAAGTGTGTGCGTGTTCACCCTTTTTTTGGATAGTATGGCTGCAATTGATAAAGGGCATAAAAAACTACTTCTGATTACCTCTTCTGGAGGTGCGGGGCATATTCAAGCAGCTCAAGCAAGAGCAGATAAAGCTAGATCAGATCATCCAGATCTAAAAATCATCCAAAAAGATATCTTGATCGACTGGATGGGCAAGCGGTGTGGCAAGCTTTTTGTCCACATCTGGAACCTGTCGCAAAAAAATGGGAGTGTCAGGATGCTCAGGTTTTTGTCGAAAAATATTCCCCTTGCAGACACGCTTTTTTGGCCTCGCATCTTTTATAAAGCGCTTTCGACGATGATTCGGGAGGATATTGACTTTATTGTTGATACGCAGCCTCTTGGAACCTCGGCAATGATCAAAGCGTTGAAGGTGGCGCGCTATTTTACGGGAAAAGAGCTTGTGATCGAAAAGGTGATTACGGAGCTTCCGACTGAAAAAGTGCACCACTTTTTCAAGCCGATCAAGGGGCTTGCTCAGTCTGATCGCGCCTTCTTAAAACTGATCTCCCCTGCACCCCTTCTCTGCTCCGACCAGACTCCTGACGCATTTTGGATGGAAAATTGTGGCTTTAAAGAGAGGCAAGTCTGTTACGAGAAATTCCCGCTGCGCGCCGCCTTTGAAATGTATCGCTCCAAGCTCAATGTTGCGATTAGGCGGATGAAGATCGAAATCAAGGCTAAAAATTGCGTAGAACAATCATTGATTTCTAGTGCAATGAGCTTGGGGAATCTTGAGAAAGAGAGCCATCTTGGGAAAATTAGAATCACCATCGAACCGACAGATCGGGTTGCAACGATTATCTTGGGCAGTCAACCCGCGGAAGGAGCAACGATCGAATATGTGCGCCGTTTTATCGAGCTTGTCCAAAAAACGGGCAATCAGGGCTTGCGCTATCTGCTCTTTGTTTTTTGTGATCATCCTTCAGAAAGGCGAAGCGGCCTGCTTTATCGGGTGCACCGCACCCTTCATGCTGCTAAAGATTATCCCAGGCATTTAAACATCATTCCGATGTGTTTCCAAGATGATGATGTGATCGCTGCACTTTACTATAGAAGCGATGCGACCTTTACCCGCTCTGGAGGATTGACATCTATGGAATTGATGGCTGTTGCTCGAGGGCAGATTTGGATTCACTCTGAAGTCAGAGGTGCTTTTGAACAAGAGAGTCTTTGTGAAGGGATGCCCATTTGGGAGAGGGGGAACGCCTATTACTTGAAGAAAAAGAAGGGGGCTCGATTTATTACCCCCGAGACTTTTTCCCATTCTTGCACCCCCTTTTTTAGGCCTGATAGATCAGTTCCAGAAGGGGAAATCAAGAGTGTTTAAACCGACGCGGGAATTCTCATTCCCTTAACACTTCTGATTGGATCACCGCACGATCTTTGTACAATCATTTGTTGACATAAATATCATTCACGCTGTACGATCCTTTTTGATTTGTATAATTATTTATAGAACCAAAAAAACCTTTAAATTAAAGGAGCGTTAAATGTCTGGAGCAGTACAAGGCACCCAACAAAATAAACCAATAACAACCTCTTCATCTTTTCCTTCACAGGAGCCAAAAGTCCCTTCTTTAAGGGATAGAGTTTCAAAACTGGCTTCAGATGTCCTTCCGTTCATAAAAGGAGCCTTTAGTTATTCATACAGAGGGTTTTCTTGGGCATGGGGAGGAATAAGTAGCTTGACCGAATCGGGAAAAAACCCAACTAACCAGGTAGATGCCAAGATCAAAGGAATGTCTGGAGCAGTACAAGGCACTCAACAAAATGAACCAATAAGGGATAGAGTTTCAAAACTGGTTTCAGATAGTTATCCACGCAGACGGTTTTCTTGGGCATCGGGAGAAATAAGTAGCCTGACCGAATCGGGAAAAAACCCAACTGACCAGGTAGATGCCAAGATCAAAGAAATGTCTGGAGCAGTACAAGGCAC
>JANQSR010000123.1 GCA_028279205.1 Simkania sp. | reverse complement strand
CTTCCAAAATTTCTTCTCTACTCTCCCCATTTAAGAAGTTGATATGTACCGTTTCTTGTGCCCTGCGGCTCATCCGAGCGAGGGTAGCCACCCACGCGTTGCGGCAATTTGAAAGTAGATAACCAAACAAGAACCAATCACCATGAGCAGCATCAAACATTTGCCCCCAAATACCTTAAATTGGGTCTTTTTCTTTTCAATGTAACGCCCCTTCCAAACAGCACAGATGGGAAGGATTCCATACAAAACGGCAACGAAAACCCCTGCATAACCGACTGCCAAGATGAACCCCTTGGGGAAGAAAAAAGCAAAGAGAAGGGGGGGGGTGAATATGAGAGCTACAAGCAAGAAGCGCCCATCTACCCTCTTTTCTACGTGAATGAGATCTTCAAAAAAATCATAAAGGCTAAGTGCTACCCCAAAGAATGAGGTGACGAGGGCAACAAAAGAGAAGAGACCGACAAGGGGTGCAACCCAAGAGACACCTAGAAAATGGCGCAAAGCCTCAGTCAACCCCGCAACTGGATAGGGGGCAGATCCAATCTTTTCTAGTCCATATTCACCCTCAATGGGGAGCACTCCGATAATCAAAAGTTCCCATATCAGGTAAAAGAAAAGAGGGATCAAACTGCCCCAAAAAAGGGATCTTTTCATTTGACCCACATTTCCACCCAAGTAGTTCTTGATGCTCGGAACGATGATATGGGAGGTAAAAGAGAGAATCACAACGGGGATTGCCGCCCAGATATACTCTACCTTACCCTGGCCAAAATTTTTCCAACGGATAAGCGGCATGACAGAAACCAATAGAGCAACAAACGAGCCTGATAAAAGCACCATAAACAAGCGATTGATCAGTTCGACTGCCCTCATTCCGAAAACAACGATCGATCCAAAAACAACCAAAAAGAGTGCGATACCTATGTTTGCAGAGACTTGGGTTTTCAAAAGAAAGGTTGAGACTCCAGCAACAAGTGACCCCCCTCCAGAGAGATAGGCCGCGGCAACAGCGTAGAGCAAAGCCAAGAAAGAGAGCGAGGCAATAAACTTTCCTGGAATCCCCAGTCTTTCTTTAACAATGGAAAAAAGGTTCGCATTAGCCTTAGAGGCCATCAGGCTTGCTTCCATGAGGTAGAGAAGACTAATGAACATAAAAAGAAAGCAGATGGCAAAGAGAAGGACGGCATTAAAAAAACCGATAACACCTGTTATCAGAGGGAGGGCTAACATCCCAGCCCCAATTTGCGTGCCAGCTAAAAGCAGAGCACTCCCAATGGTCTTGTTTTTGCACATTTTCATTAGATTCATTTTTTGCACACTTTTATTAAGGTCAGAAATTCAGTGAATTTACGCAGAACCGATTGTAAAAGTCAATCTTTTTGGCTTATTTGCTTATTTGATATCTGATAATGAAAATGAAAAAAGGCTAAAAGCCCCAAGAAAACCCAAGACCAGTGCAAGACGTACAGTCTGTGAAAAATTGCCCCTCGGAATATCCATTTCGATAATTAATAAAAATGCGCATTTTCCGCCCCACCCCTTGCAACTTACTCCACTCGTAACCGAAGATAGAGCTTACGTCAAACCGCCAATGAACCGCTTGCCAATTTCGGATATAAGTTGCGATGAAAAAGGTTCCGTAAAGTTTGTGGTAATAACTTTTTCTACCTAAAAAACGGAGCTCCCCCCCATACTCGAGGTAAAAAGGTTTAATGGGATAGCTCTTATCGCTGTGAAACACCCACCCAGGTCCAAAATAGACCCTTAGATTTTTACTCACCTGGTAGGCCGTAAAAAAATCGACCGCCTCCATACTTGGATTTAACCTTTCGTGCTCACGGTGATCCTGCATAAACTCATCTCCTAAATGACCAGAAATATGGTAGATTCTCAAACGGAAAGCCCACTTGTTAACGGCGTAGCTAAGTGGAACCCCTAAGAGAAAATCGGTGTTGACCATCTGGGCAAATTCCCCTCTGGGACGACGAACACCCATTCTGAACATGGACCAGATTCCTCCCTGAATTTCAATCTGCAAATCCCCTTTCCATTTAAGCACATTGCACCAACGGTAGATGGGAAAACTATCCCCTAGAGAGACGATCGTTGAAGTCTTTCCCATTTTCTGATGATTTACAGCATGGCAGCTATCCGCATAGACCCCCCGATCTCCAGATCTGTAGTTAGCCGAATAGAGTGTCGCGCGAGGATTTGCGATCATCGGAGGGAATAAAACAGTTGTTTGAGGAAACCAGATCCCCTTAATCTGTGGCCGAATCTCCCGATTCTTTAGCGTCTTGAGCCGCTCTTTTGGAAACTTAAAAACCTCTGTCACCGATCGAATTTCGGGCAAATCTTTTACAAAACGGAGGATACTGTTTTTTATCAGATCATTTTTGGGAAGATTATAGAGATAAACATCCCCATTCTCGATATAGACGAGAATGTTAAACTCGTAATAATGGGAGTTGACAAGAGCCTGTATATACCCCTCAAGATAAGAGTCCTCCTCTTTTTCTAGATGCTGTTTGCGAACCGGTTGCCCGTTAGCAACATTGAGAACCGTTTTTTGTAGATTTTTATTTTCACAAGGGGTTGAAAGAGCCTTCCGGTTAAAAAAACATCCGGCCAATAGCATGCATAAAACAAGGGCAACTTTCTTACGACTCATCTTCAGTTGCTTAAAAAAAACAATAGAACTCTTGTTTCTAAGAGATATATCTTAATTTTTATATACAAACTTGATTCTTTATCATCATTAAAAAAATCAAAAAAGAGAACTAAGGATATAAATAAAGATCGATTTCAATAATTGAAGTGCATAGCTGCACGTACTTGAGAAAGGGTGGTAGAAGCGACTTGACTTGCCTCTGCAGCCCCTCTTTTAAGCATTTCCATGACATCCGCGCCCTCTTTTTCATATAGAGCGCGACGCTTTTGGATCGGCTCAAGAAAAGCGAGAAGCACCTCAAGCAGGTAACTTTTTAAAGTTGAGTCACCAAGTCCACCCATTTGGTATTGATATTTTAGCTCTTGCACCTTCTCAAAATTTTCATCAAAGGCATCCAGATAGGCAAAGACGGGATTGCCTTCGATCTTTCCAGGATCTTCTACGCGCAAATGACCAGGATCAGTGTACATCTTTGCCACTTTTTTTGAAACTTGATCAACGCTATCTGATAAAAAGATCGCATTATTCAAGGTTTTACTCATTTTGGCGCGACCATCAGTGCCAGGAAGGCGGGAAATTTTAGGGATGTGAGCCTTTGCTTCAACCAAGAGATCGACACCATAGGCTCTATTAAAGGTGCGCACAATCTCATTTGTCTGTTCGATCATGGGACTTT
>JANQSR010000120.1 GCA_028279205.1 Simkania sp. | reverse complement strand
TTTTTCGAAACCAGGCTTGCAAATACTTCCAAAAGTTCTCACCCAGTCGGTAACAAGTTTGCTTCAATGTCATCAGACTGTCACGAAACGATTTCCCTGAGTTTTTGAGGACGTACGAAGTACAGTAATGCCATGAGTTTTTAAGGACGTACCAAAATTAGGCCTTCAGGAACGATTGCTTAAAAAAATGTTTATAATGTCCTGAGCCCTGCGAGGGCTCCGTTTGCCTTGCGTGATAATCAATGCATCGGCTACACTCACCCCTTTGAAACGTGCAGGATCTAGAAATGGCAGACTTCGTCATTACAAAAGCATTAAAAGATTCTTTAGTCAGTTTTGTAAAGAAACATAAGAAACCTGATCTTTTGATGACCTATTTTTTCTTCTTAGAGAAGAAACACTCTATCCATCCCTTCCTATTCATTCGTGAAAAAACGATCTATCAAAGCAAACAAGAGATTTTAAAAAAAACCGAGGAGGAAGGAAAGCTATGGCGTGAGACCAAAGTCAAGATCCAGCCAGTCACCCCTGCGGTCAATGAGAAGACAACTAAAATTTATATTTGCCCTTTCACAGGAAAGGTTTTTGGAAATAATACCCATCCCGATCCTCAAGATGCCATCTATGATTGGGTCGCCAAATGCCCAGAAAACAAAGAGCGCCTAGGGGGCGTGCGTGTCAAACGGTTCTTTGTCTCCGAAGATTTCGAAGTGATCAAGAATTATATCCAGAAACGAAAAAAATCGATCACCAAAACCATGTTCTCTTCGGGTATAACAGGCAAGCTGTTCAGCAATAAGGAGGCTGTACTCAAAGATTTTGAAAAAAATCAACTCAAAGGGATCGCTTTTTCCGAAGTTCCCCGTCAAAACCGTTTTCAAATTGAAACCCATTTTCTCGAGTTTATTGAAAAGCAGCTAGACGAACCTAAGATCAATGCGTTTGTCGAAGCGATGAGCAGTCACGAGGAGTTTTCAGCACATGTCAAACGGTGGATCGAAGAAGATAAGTAGAGTTAGTTCTTGCAGGCAAGAGACAGAATCGTTTGGCGAGGAGATTGCGACTAGGCTCTCACCGAATGGGTCTCTTTGTCTGTTTGGAGAGCTCGGAACGGGCAAGACGACTCTGGTAAAATCGGTTGCTCTTCACCTTTCGGGTTTCGATCCCGATGAGGTGGTCAGCCCCACTTTTACCTACTTGAACATCTATGAAGGAACCGTTCCCATCTACCACTTCGACCTCTACCGTTTAAAAGGTGTAAAAGATTTTTTAAATCGCGGTTTTGATGAGTATTTCGATTTAGGGGGGATCTGCTGTATTGAGTGGGCCGAAAGGATTGCACCGATCTTGCCCCCCCATGCTCTTAAAGTGCACATCAAGCACCTCGAAGAATGCAAGCGAGAGTTGGTTTTAGAGTGAGAAAAATCCCTTTTAAAGAGGCCCATTTTCTGATTTCAACGCTTGAAAAGAGGGCTGAGCTGCCGCCCCACTTGCCGAGAAAAAATCTGCCCGAGATTGCCTTTGTAGGACGCTCTAATGTGGGAAAGTCCTCCCTTCTCAACCACCTGATGGGACGCCGCTCTCTTGCCAAAGTCTCCTCAACTCCTGGAAGGACGCAGCGGATCAACTACTTTTTGGTCGACAAAGCACTGCTCTTGGTCGATTTACCAGGTTATGGGTATGCAAAAGTGAAAAAGTCTACCAAACACCATTGGAGCTTAAGGTTAGAAGAGTACTTGCAAGAGCGGCGCACATCCCCCCCCCTGATCCTCTTCCTTTTGGATAGCAGACACCTTCCGAGCAAAGAGGATTTGACCTTCTTTGAGTGGGCTCTTTCAAACGGAATAAGCCCCCTTCTGGTTTTGACAAAAACGGATAAACTCAAAGAGCGGGAGATTGAAAAGAATAGCTCTGCTATTTTAAGTGAGCTAGGGGCGGAGAAGAGCATGGAGCGACTCTCAGTGATTCACTACTCTATAAAAAAAAGAAAATGCAAAGAGATGCTCATCGAAATGATCAATGAAAAACTATGGGACTAATTCAAGAAGATAGGTTTATCTGTTTTGATTGTGAATCGACTGGCCTCGACCCTAAAAAAGATGAAATTATCGAGATTGCCGCGGTTTGCTTTACTTTTGGTGGGATCATCACCTCTAAGGAGGATCTGATCAAGCCAAACTGTTTGATCCCCCCTTATACCACCCAAATCCATCACATCACAGACGAAATGGTCAAGGATAAACCAAACATCAAAACTGTTTTGCCAGGTTACCTCTCCTTTTTTTCAAATTGCGTGCTCGTCGGGCATGGGATCCCCTTTGATATTGCCCTCGTCGAAAGTGCTGCGCGGAAACACTCGATCCCTTCTAAGCTTTCAAAACTCGATTACATCGATACACTCCGTTTGGCGCGCCTCTATGGAGAGAGCCCCTCTAATTCGCTTGAGATGTTACGCTCCCATTTTAACATCCCCTCTTATGGAGCTCACCGCGCAATGAACGATGTGCATGTAAATATCGAAGTGTTCAAACGGCTTTGCCACCCCTTCAAAAAGACCGAAGAGGTTGTCAAACGGCTTAAATCGCCCATCCAGCTAAAATACATGCCCCTCGGCAAACACAAAGGGCGCTCCTTTAAAGAGATCCCCGTCGAATATCTCCAATGGGGTGTCAAGCAAAATTTTGATCTTGACCTTCTCTTCTCTTTGAAAAATGAGCTAAAAAAAAGAAGAGAGGGCAACTCCTTTTCCCATGCTACCAACCCCTTTTCAAAATTATGAAACGGAGACTCAAAGAGCTGACATTTGGGCAAAAAAACGTTTTGATGCGGGTCGATTTTAATGTGCCCATGAAGAAGAGTGGAGAGGTGATCGATGACTCTCGGATCCGTCTCTGCCTACCCTCGATCAAATATGTGCTCGATCAGGGAGGAAGACTCATCTTAATCAGCCATCTGGGACGCCCCAAGGGAAAAGAAAAAAAAGAGCTAAGCCTAAAGCCTATTGCTGACCACCTCTCGACTCTGCTCAATCAGGAGGTTCAGCTGGTCTTAGGTGATTTGGAAACGCAAGTAAAAAAGAGAGTAGAAAACTTAAAAGATGGGCAAGCCTGCCTCTTGGAAAATATCAGATTCCACGCCGGAGAAGAGCGCCCAGACCAAGATCCGACCCTTGTCAAAAAGCTTGCCGCTTTAGGCTCTGTCTACGTTAATGAGGCATTTGCAACAGCTCATCGGGAGCACACCTCAACCACCCTTTTAGCCCGAGAGTTTCCGAGCCAGAGTGGAATGGGCTTTTTAATGGAAAAAGAGAGTGCCTCTTTTTCTCACCTCCTTCAAGATAACAAACGCCCTTTCTACGCCATCATGGGTGGCGCAAAGATCAGCACCAAGATTGATCCGATAAAAGCGCTCTTAAGCAAAATCGATGCCCTATTTATCGGGGGGGGCATGGCGTTTGCTTTTGCTAAATGTCGGGGAATTGAGATTGGAGACTCCCTTTGCCAACCCTCCCATCTGCCCAGTGCTGAGGCCATTTTAGAGATCTGCAGCTTAAAAGATATTCCTGTTCATCTACCCAATGATTGGGTCATTGCGCAAGGGGAAAAGCCGCTTGACATACAAAAAGTTGTCGAAGCGGATCAAGGAATCCCCAAAAATTGGCAAGGGATGGATATCGGCCCGAGCACAGTCAAAAGGTGGGAACCACACCTAAAAAAGGGGGCTCTTATTTTTTGGAATGGTCCAATGGGAGTTTATGAACTTGACCCATTTAGAGCTGGAACCAACTCTTTGGCAAAGCTTTTGGGCAAGACCGATTCTCTCTCAATTGTGGGTGGAGGGGACTCTGTTGCAGCGATCAAGGCAAACCAGATTCAAGAAAAATTTAGCCACCTCTCTTCCGGAGGGGGAGCTTCCTTAGAATACCTTGCCTTTGGGCATCTCCCAGGAATAGATGCGCTTTCAGACACAAAAGATATTTAGAATATGTGATGATTTTAATATTTAAGTTGTATTGTATAATAACTAAATGCTGCTATAATGGAGAATTAAGCGAGCATTTTCAGAATCAATCTTGCTAAAAAGAAATTGTTTAGGAGAGAGCAACTGCGCAAGCACCTATTTGTCTGCCTTTTGCCAGGTCATGTATCTTTTTTCAATATTAGTTTTTTTTGTATCTGGGGGTTTATGCCAACACCGTCTGATGTAAAATTTGGCAGGTGTCGCTCTTATCTTTGGCCTATATGTACAAGCGAGCTCATAAAATTTCTCCCCTTGCTGCTGATCTTATTTCTTCTCTGCTTAAACTACGGCCTTTTAAAGGCCTTAAAAGATGCTCTTGTGATCACTGCCCCTAAGTCGGGAGCAAAAGCGATACCCTTTATCAAGGTCTACGTCGTTCTTCCCTCGGCTCTGCTCGTCACCTATCTGTTCACAAAACTTTTTAATCGGTACAGCCAAGAACGGGTCTTTTACATCATGATCGGAAGTTTTCTCCTCTTTTTTCTTCTATTTACCTTTGTTCTCTACCCTTTGAGAGATCTGATCCACCCCAAGGCTACGGCAGATAGACTTGAAGCGGTTCTTCCCTCGGGATTTTCTGGGCTGATTTGTCTGTTTCGAAACTGGTCTTACACCCTCTTTTATGTGCTAGCAGAGCTGTGGGGCACAGCCATAATGTCTGTGCTTTTTTGGGGCTTTCTCAACGCAATCACTTCGATTGCAGAGGCGAAAAGGTACTACGGGATTTTGAATGCGGGAGCTAATCTCTCTGGGATTTTATCTGGTTCTCTCACTCTCTTTTTATCAACCAAATCGTTTGATTTTCTTCCCTTTTTCGTTGGGGATCAATGGGGTCAATCTCTCTGTCTTACAACATCCATTCTCGTCGGACTCGGTCTTTTAACGATGGTGACATTCCGCTGGTACCACAAACGGGTACTCAAATCTGAAAATAGGGGGCAAAAGATTTGGGAAGAGAAGAGAAATCCCGTCAAGCTCGGGATACGCAAAAACTTCTCTTACCTAAGAAAATCGAAATACCTCATCTGTACGGCGGTTATCGTCGTTGCTTTCAATTTGGCTCTTAGTATGATTGAGATTGTTTGGAAAGATCAAATCCAGGAGTTCTACCCCGATCCAAGCGATTTCAGAGCCTATATGGGAAAAGTGCTAATGGCTATTGGTTGGATCTCCTCTTTTTTTGGTTTTTTCTCCACCTTCCTGATCAGGCGATTAAATTGGACACTTAATGCTTTGATCACTCCAGCGATACTACTTGCAACGGGAATTTTGTTCTTTGGGTTTATCTTCTTAAAAGAGCACCCTTTAGCACTCTCTTTTGCAGCCATACTAGGGTTTACCCCCACCGCCTTGGCCGTCTTTCTCGGATCGACGCAAAATGTTCTCTCACGCATATGCAAATACACCATTTTTGATACGACCAAAGAGATCGCTCTTATCCCCTTAAACCCCGAATCAAAACTCAAAGGCAAAGCAGCGATCGACGGGGTCGCGTGCCGTCTGGGCAAATCGGGAAGTTCCCTCTTGCATAGCCTACTTATCGCGCTTTTTGGCTCTATCTCGGTCAGCACCCCTTATGTGGCTCTTCTTCTTTTGGGCGTTGTACTGAGCTGGATCGGAACGGCCAAGTCTCTCGGCCGCCAGTTTAACTTGCTCGTTTCAAAAAATGAGAAACTCACTATTCAAGAAAAGCGGGAGAAAGAGTTGTCTGAAAAAAAACCTCTGGTCGAATCTTTTTGACTGGGAGGAGGGGGAAATCCTGCCCGTTTGGGGGCGGGATGAAAGCCGCCGTTCACTTTTTCCAGACCATTCACTAGACTGATTTTGAGACTCGGGCTAGATGGTCTGGCTACCAATCCCTAGAAGCCTTCGTTTATCTTGTTCATTAAGAGAATGTTGTGACCCCATGGAATTTGGGCAACAGCTTGTTGCCCAATTGAAAAATCAGGGTATTCCTTGGCAAATATGTATCAAAAATGATACTATTAGATTAGATGAAAAATGATAGGCCAGAAAAGACCGTTTTCGTATGAGTTTGGTTGGCCTTTGGGAATGCCTCTAGTAAAAAATCTGGGAAATAGAATATGGGAAGTTCCAAGCAACTTTAGGGAGGGTATTGCAAGAGTTCTTTTTACCATGTATAAAAAGAGCAAAAAATTTGAGGTAAATATGAAAGAAAGAAACAAGCACTTGGGATCTAGCTTTGATGATTTTCTTGAAGAAGAAGGGATTTTAGAAGAGGCAACAGAGATTGCCAATAAAAGAGTTTATGTGTTTCAACTGAAGAAAGAAATGAAAAAGAAAAACATCACAAAATCAAAGCTCGCAGAAAAGATGAAAACCAGTAGAATGCAGGTAGACCGTGTGTTAAATCCACAAATACCTTCTACCCTGAAAACATTGTCTAGGGCCGCGAAAGCTGTTGGGAAAAAAGCAACGATTATGTTGATTTGAAAAGAAAATTTAGAATTCTTTTAGTTCTCTTAGCTCTTCTCATCTCTTCCTTGACATCCTCTCCAAGAGCTGTCACGCAACCTAAAACAGAAAGATTTTTAAAGTCGGTTAGTTGTTCTTAATATTTAAGTTATATTGTATAATAAGACGCCCTTGCTATAATGGAGTTGAAGTGAGCGAGAGATCGTTTTGGGAATCAACCTTGCTAAAAAATTGTTTAGGAGAGCAATTGTTCAGGCGTGTCTGCCTGCCTCTTGTCTGGTGATGAATCTTTCTTCAATTTTATCTATTGGTCTTTCTCTCCCTTTATTCGCCTCTGTTACGTCTGGGGGTATATGCCAACATCATCTGATGTGAGATTTGGCAGGTGGAGGTCTTATCTTTGGCCCGTCCAGAAAAGTGAGCTCATAAAGTTTATTCCCTTGCTTCTCATTTTCTTTTTTATTTGCTTAGACTACAGCATTTTAAAATCTTTTAAAGACTCTCTTATGATCACCGCCCCCCAATCGGGAGCAAAAGTGATCCCCTTTGTCAAACTCTACATCATCCTTCCTGCAGCTCTGCTCGTCACCTATCTGTTCACAAAGCTTTTTAATCGCTACAGCCAAGAGAAGGTCTTTTACATTATGGTTGGAAGCTTTCTTCTCCTTTTTTTTCTATTTGCCTTTGTTCTCTACCCTTTTAGGGATGTGATCCACCCCACAGCAACAGCAGATAGACTCCAAGCAGTGCTTCCCTTGGGATTTTCTGGGCTGATTTGCCTGTTTCGAAACTGGTCTTACACCCTCTTTTATGCGCTAGCAGAGCTTTGGGGTACAGCCGTGATGTCTGTGCTCTTTTGGGGCTTTGTCAATCAAATTACTTCAATTAAAGAGGCGAAAAGGTACTACGGGATTTTGATTGCAGGAGCGAACCTCTCTCTGGTTTTATCTGGTTACATCATTCGCTTTCTATCAAACCAAACTCTCGATCTTCTCCCTTTCTTCGATCAGGATCCATGGGGTAAGTCTCTCGGTCTTTCGACATGCTTGATAATCACATCGGGTCTTATAACGATGGGGGTATTCCGCTGGTATCACAAAAGGGTACTCAAATCTCAAAATAAGCAGCAAAAGATGGGGGAGAAGAGAAAAAAATCGGTCAAAATGGGGATGCGCAAAAATTTCTTATACTTGAGCAAATCGAAATACCTCATCTCCACGGCGATCATCGTCGTTGCCTTCAACTTGGCTCTTAGTACGATCGAGATTGTTTGGAAAGATCAAATCCATCAGCTTCACCCCAACCCGAACGGTTACAACGCCTATATGGGAGAGGTGCAAATTGCTATTGGTTGGATCTGTTGTTTTTTAGGGTTCTTTTGCACCTTCCTGATCAGACGGCTCAACTGGACGTTTAATGCTTTGATCACCCCGATCATACTACTCACAACAGGAGTCCTGTTCTTTGGGTTTACCCTCTTAAAACAGCACCCCCTAGCCATCTCTTTTGCAAGCCTGCTCGGGCTCACGCCGACTGCTCTTGCCGTCTTTCTCGGATCGACGCAAAATGTTCTCTCACGCATATGCAAATACACCATCTTTGATGCGACAAAAGAGATCGCCCTTATCCCCTTAAGCCCCGAATCAAAACTCAAAGGCAAAGCAGCCATCGACGGGATCGGATCCCGTCTGGGCAAATCGGGAAGTTCCCTCTTTCACAGCCTGTTTATCGCGCTTTTTGGCTCTATTTCTGTGATCACCCCTTATTTGGCTATTCTTCTTTTGGGCATCGTACTGGCCTGGATCGGAACAGCCAAGTCGCTCGGTCGACAGTTTAACCTCTTGGTTTCAAAAAATGAAAAACTCACCATTCAAGAAAAGGGGCAAACAGCGGCGTCTGAAAAAAAACCTCTTGTCGAATCTTTTTGAGAAAGGCCCAAATTAAAGTAAAAATTTAAATCGACAGATTTTTTATTTCTTATTTCTATTTTCCCCAGATTGTGCCATAATCTCCCCTATGGAATTACTGATTAATTTTATCGAAAGCAACAAAAACTATGCTCATTGGATTGTTTTAACAATAATTCTATTTGCTGGCTTTAATATTCCGATTAGTATTGATGTGGTTCTCATAATTAGTGCTGTTCTAGCTGCGACTTTGATACCAGAACATGCTTTTCTGATCTATTTAAGCTTGCTTATCGGGGCCTATTTCTCTGCCTGGATCGCCTATGGAGTCGGTCGTTTCTTGGGGGAAAAATTACTCAAATGGCGCTTTTTTTCAAAAATTTTACATCGGGATCGGCTTGAGAAAATCAATCGCTTTTATGAAAAACATGGCTTTCTGACCCTCCTTTTCGGGCGATTTATTCCCTTCGGCGTGCGCAATTGTATCTTTATGACAGCGGGAATAAGCCGCTCCCCCTTTGGTAAATTTGCCCTTCGGGATCTGATTGCTTGCACCGTTTGGGTCTCCACCTGTTTTGCCATCTTTTTCAGCATCGGTCACAATTATTACCTACTTAAACCAAAAATAAAAATAATTAATACCATCATATTTTCAGCTTTCAGTGTGACGGTAATTGGTCTTATTTGGTATAAAAGGAGAAAAAGGGCACTTTGAACAAGAGGTCCTCTAAATCTCTATGCTAAACCCACCTAATAGTCTTTCCCTTTTGCGTGCGCCTTTGGCCTTGCTCTTTATCATAGACAATGCGCCCTTGCGCATTGGTGTGATTCTTTTAGCGATGCTCACAGATTGCATCGATGGCTACTTGGCAAGGCGTTACCGCTACACTTCCCGCTTTGGTGCGGTTCTCGATCCCATTATGGACAAGTTTTTTGTCTACGTCGTTCTTTGCGTGTTCCTGTTTGAACATCAGATCAAACTCTGGCAAGCAGGAGCTATGATCATGCGAGATCTCTTTCTCTTTCTCTTCATGTTCTACTTGGGAGTTAGAGGAGGGTGGAAAACGTTTAAATTCCGCTCGGTTCGTTGGGGGAAAGTGACAACTGGATGCCAGTTTTGCGTGATCGCCGCTATCCTCTTTAAGCGCTCTTTTCCCCCTTTCCTCTATCTATTCTTTATCCTTTTTGGTTTCTTAG
>JANQSR010000114.1 GCA_028279205.1 Simkania sp. | reverse complement strand
AGATTCCAGAAAGTAAGAGAGATATTCCCTGGGTGCAATCGCTCACCCGTTTAATCCAAGAGCAAGCAAGGGTTATCTGTTATAGACAAGACATAATCTGAAAGGGTGACTGTAAGGTTAAGTCTTGTTTAGGACAAGTTTTTAAGGACGTACCTTTTTTTACACCCCCTCATCTTGCGCCGTTTGAAAGATAAATAGATATCTGCTATGGTTCGTTTTCCGCACGCAGCATTATGCGCTTTTTTAATCAAGAAGAGAAAAACTGTTTGAGGCTAGTCATGCGATTTTGTGGTAGATTATTTTTTTTCATAGCCATTAACTTTTTGGTGGCTATAACCATCTCCTTGTTGCTCTCTTTTCTGGGAATCTCGCCCTATTTAACTAACTTCGGTATCAATATTCGCTCCCTTGCTATCTTCTGCTTAGCTTGGGGGATGCTTGGTGCCCTGATCTCTCTGGCCTTGTCCCGTGTGATGGCCAGATGTCTGATGCGCATTCAGATTGTGGATCCCCAAAAAGCGTCGGGTATGGCTCTACAATTAGTGCAAATTGTCGAACGTCTTTCTTTTAGATCGGGTCTTCTCTCCGTTCCTCAGGTGGGCATTTTCAACTCTTCTCAAATGAACGCTTTTGCAACTGGACCGACTCGGAAACGCTCCCTTGTTGCCGTATCAACCGCTCTACTAGAAGAGATGGACTCTTCCGAATTAGAGGCGGTCATCGCCCATGAGATCGCTCACATTACCAATGGAGATATGGTAACGATGACACTTATCCAAGGGGTTGTGAACGCCTTTGTCATGTTTTTATCCCGTATCTTGGCTTATGGCATTTCCTCGGTTTCGGGCTCGCAAAACCGACGTGTTTCCCATTTTACTCTCTATGGCATGATCCTCCTTTTTGAGTTTCTGTTTATGATTTTCGGATCAATGGCTATCGCCTTTTTCTCGAGAAGACGGGAGTTTCGGGCAGATAGGGGAGGAGCCACCCTTTCAAGCAAAGAAAAAATGATCAGAGCTCTGCAGCACCTCAAAGAGAATGCAAACAGAAACAAAAGAGAGGATCACTGCGCAGCTTTAAACGCGATGATGATCTGTAAAAACAAGACACACGGTCTGTTTAACCTCTTCTCCACCCATCCTACCCTGGATCAGCGGATCAAAAGGCTCAAAAACGGGATATAAACTCCCCCAAAATCTCGCCCTGATCTGTCATGCGAAGCTCATCCTCTTCAAATATGTACACTCGTGTTGGGCGAATTTTTCCAAAAAGGTTTGAAAAACTATTCGACTTGAGTAGCACATAATCAACTTTATGAAGAGAGGCTATAAGGGATGTGGAATCTCTCTTTCCATGCTCTTGGCTTAAACAGACAATGAGCCTCTCATCTTTTTCACCCAAATTCATTGTTTGAATCCTTGATAGAAGAGAAAGAGCAGAACCTTCCTTCATATTTGAGGCAAGAATGATAATCAATTTTTTATCTCTAAGTACCTTTTCAAGAAGAAAAAGGTGATCTTCATCAAAGATTTTACCGATCTGAATGTTTAAAATTCTTTCAGCAATCTCTGAGGGAGAGACGCGGGCGCAGCCAACCCTCTCAATTGCAATGCTTGCAGCAATGTTGGCCAGAGAGATCCCTTCTCGAAGACCAAGATCTGCGGCGTAAACCATCGCTAAGACCGCTAAAACGGTATCACCTGCCCCAGTTACATCGTTTACTTCATGCACCTTGACGGGAAAGTCGAAACGTTCCTCTCCCCGACCAAAAAGAGTAATTCCTTGGCTTGAGCGGGTCACAATAATCTGGTCCGCCTGCGTCAAATGTAAAAGCTTAGATCCAATCTGATCTAGAGTCGCTTCGCATTTAAGCTGCGCCGCTTTTCTAGCCTCTTCTAAATTAGGTTTGATCATTGTTACGCCTAAATAACGGGAGAAATCCTCCCCTTTGGGATCAACAATCACAGGAATCTTTCGATCTTTCCCCTCTCTAATCAATACTCTTAGTAAGCGAGAAGAGAGAAATCCTTTCCCATAATCAGAGATAACGATCGTTTCAATCTGATCTAGATGCGTCTTAATGAGAGATAAAACTCTCTCCTCTAGATTAACATCGATGGGAATAATTGTTTCATCATCAACCCTTATAAGTTGCTGTGAACGAGCAATGAAGCGATTTTTAACAGAAGTAAATCCCCCTTTTTGTACAAAAAGCCCATCGGTACTCAAGCCATTTGTCTCGAGCAAATCTCTGAGCTTTTCTCCCTCCAAATCGCAGCCGACAGAGCCTACACAAAGGGGCAGGGCTCCGAGAGCTGCTAGACTCAGTGCTACATTACCCGCTCCCCCAGGAAGATACCGCCTCTTTTCAACACGAAGTATGGGGACAGGTGCCTCTGGAGAGACCCTCTTTATATCTCCGTTCGTATAGATGTCGAGCATAAAATCCCCAACAAGTAGAATGCGGGAGGGTTTAAAACCCTTGAAACAGCTAATAAGATCCAATACTTTTTATCCATTTTTCTTCATAGGTTCATGTTACTATTTGGTCTATGAAAAAATCAAAAAAAGATTAGATGACTGGAAGAACTTGTGCTTTTCTGATCCATGCACACTTAGTATCTCTCTTTTATACTGCTACCGATTAAGAGGACGTACCTTTCATGTAGATCGCTCTACTCCATTTTCTCCCCTGTGCTACTAATTTTAATTAGTCGTCCCTGAAAATATAGGTGAATCCTTGTTTATCTGAGAGAAAAGCTTGATTTAAAGGTATTTTTTAATATAAAATATGCATAGAAATTGCGATTTTTGCCCAAAACCTTGCAAAT
>JANQSR010000111.1 GCA_028279205.1 Simkania sp. | reverse complement strand
GACATTGGGGACGACCGCCTTGATCAGCATGCCGATAATCTCTGTGATCCGCCCGTGGACAGTGGTCAGCTCGATGTTTTCAAGCTGGCCGATCAGTTTGTCAAAATTGGAAGATTCAGACATAAAAAGGGTCTTTTTGAATCTGTTTAAGTCTTAACAAAGTGTCTCCCCTCCTTGCTTAAATCTGGATGTTGAAAAGGGTTTTAATCCCGTCGATTGCCTTACTGAGCAAGACGGATGAGTACTCGATCTCTTGTTGGGCTCTTGCCAGCTTGACCTGGATCCCTAAGAGCTCTGATGGGTTCAAAGAGCCTCCAGAAAGCTTAATATTTTTGACCATTCCTTGGACTTGATCGAGTTGGGTCTGACCATCGGTGACAAGCCCTAAAAACCTCTCAACAGGATTTTGATTGGGGGGGACTTGGGGAGGATCGATCGGAGAGTTAGTCGATTTTTCAGCAGCTGAGCGAATATTCTGGTTTGCACTTTTTAGTTTACTTTTCAGCAAAAACCTTTGAGAACGGTTGAGGTTGAGATTTTTCGTGTTTAGCTGATTTTGCACATCACCCAAAGCAGAAGAGGTGCTGTTGATTTGGGCAGCCAAAGTCTCCATAGAGGGGGCGTTTTGGCCGACCAGATGACTCTGCTCCATGAGTTGAAGCGGGGTGACTCCATCTGGAGAGTTTTGTTTGATGCCAGGCTGCTGCATCAAAGACTTGAAATCATTGCCTGGAGTGACTTGGTTATCTTTACCCACGCCAATCTGTTTTGAGGGTTGGATGCTAGAATTTTTGACTGGATCAATAGGGGATTCGGCCATAGTGCTACTTTCTTTTGACCTCTGCAGGGCCTGAATTTTTCTTCACAAACTGATCGATGAAATCGAGAGTTGTATTCGCCAATTTTTTCACGTCGGGATCGAACGATTTTCTGGCCGACTTTTCGAGGATTTTCTCCCCCTTAGCGACCTTGTCAGGTGTAAGAGAGAGGGCGATCCCTAAAAGGGTTTCTGCCATTTGGTTGGTTGGATCTTCTCGCAAAACCTCTTCAAAATGTTCACAAGCCAGCTTGAGCTCGAGTTTGTGCAGATGCATGTAACCAAAGCCGATCTTGATCAAAGGGTTTTTCGGTCTTAGCAGTTCACACGTTTTAAAAAGCTTGATTGTCGCATCTTCGTCTGCTTGGTTGATGGCGATGTAGCCTGCCTCTAAAAACAGAAAGAAGTCCTCATCATATTTGCTCAAATCTTTCATGACTTTTTGTTTACCTCTTGACAAATGGGTGCCAATCTAAGAAATAAAAACTGGAGCCCGTTAACTCGTTTTCTGATTTCGAACCGAGTTGTTAATCATTGTATTCACTTGGGAAATTAAATTCGAGATCGAATCTCCAACCTGCGTTACCTGTGACATCATAAATTGCAACAGCAAGAATTTACCAGGTGTTGCCGAGCTGATCGAACTTGCCACCTCGCGCACATGCTTGACCACCTGTGCTTGCAGAGCGGAGTATTTTCTGATCAGCGTTGTAAAAGTTAGCCGCGTTCCCGAAAGATCTCTACCCAAAGGGCCTTCATTTTGACTCATTGATTTTCTTAAATCCTCTCAATTTAGAATATGCTCAACTTTTTACTTTTTTGACAACTTTTGCGACTGCTGCATACCCCTGCATGATGATCCCACACTGATCAAAATGTTCGGATGCTTCTCCTTCTCGCAGTGCCTGTTTTAAATTTTGCGTTTTCTCTTCGCAAATGCTGAGCACCTCTTTTCTTCTTTTGTTGTTTTTGAGCTCCTTCTCAAGGTCAAACTCAAAAGGTTTGTTTTTCTTTTTCTCTAACCCAAACATGGGACTAATCCACCTCACTACTTAAACGGAATTGACTTACCTAAGTTCTATTTCGATCTATTGCTGATTGTAATTAATCCTATATTTAATGCCATCTTTTTCTAGGAAAACAACATTTTCTTCTACATTTTTAATTGTCATCCCATCTAGAAAATCACCCTCTGACAAAATCTTCCCATTGATCACCACGTATTGACTGGTGTTGCCCACCTTGGAATGGCCTGTCACTTTGTACCGAGAACTCAAGTCGACAATTTTGCTCGATGCTTTTGTCAAGACGACGAAATTTTTCAAAAGGCGCACTCCTCTGATCTTTTTAAGTTCTTGAACCGTCCCTTCAAGCTTCGATTTTTGAGTCTCACTCACCCTTCCCGATAAAATAACCTCTCCGTTTGAGAGTTTAAAGAGAACATTGACAAGGTCGCTTTCGAGCAAGAGGTTTTGAATTTGCGCACCTAAGGTATCTTCAACCACAACTTGGTTTTCGAGTCTATCGAGGTAGAGAAAGTTGACGTTCATGTAATCGGAAAGTTCTGTCGATTGATCAAGTGTTTGCACATAGCCGCGGAGCACAAATCGACCTGGAATGACCGATGTGAGGCTCACCCCCCTCCAACTAAGGTTTTTGGATAAGAGCGCATTGGTGTTTTCCCAAACGAGCTCATCAATGATCACATTGTCATCGATCGACCCGATGAAGGGGAGCTCGCCAAGCATGTGGATCATCTCTTGGTGATTGACCTCAGTCATCACATGCCCTAGTAAGAAAAGCTTTCCGTTTGAACTGCTAAAGGAAAACTCAACTTCAGGAAAACTTTTCAAAGTTTTGGTGATCTCTTGCGGCTCATCGATAGTAGAGATGAGGATCGGTTTGCTTTTAAAAAGGGTAAAAACTCCGCCGACTCCAGCAACCAGGAGAAGGAGAAAGAGGGTCGCCCAAATGAGATGTTGCGTTGGAATTGTGAGTTTTTTCCAGTTTTTTTTAACCTCGGCCTCTTGAGCCTCTACCTCTTGCTCTTGGGAAGAGGGGGCAAGATCAAAAGCTGCGGCGGGTGAGACAATCGTCTCTCTGGTTTGCTCTTTGTCGATGACAAGAAAGGAGGTGGTTCCAAGTGCAACGAGATCTTGCGTACTTAAAACAACTTTTTCTTCGATCTCGATTCCGTTCACCATCACTTTGTTAAGGCTATTTAGGTCTTCAATGGTCACCTGTCCATCTGCATCGACGGCAATCCGAGCGTGCTCGCGGGAAACACTCAAGTCTTGAAAGATGAGATCGCACACGTTTGGGTTTTTGCCGATGAGGTAGGAGCTCTCCTCGTGCAAACCGAACTCAGCACCCGCGTTTGGCCCAGAGATCACCTTGATCATCCAACGTGCATCAGCTCCTCCCGTAAAGGCAAGGGAATCTAACTCTTCAGAGGCCTCATAGATCGTGGGGGTTGCCTCTTCAATCGCCTCGATCTCCTCTTCAGGGGGTTTGTCTGCCGGATCTTGCTCAGTGTAGCGAAAAAAAACGTTGCCGATTTGAACCGTATCCCCCTCTCTGAGCAAGGTAGGAGAGCTAAGGGGGTTATCGTTGACCGCTGTCGGATTGACACCGCTCAAGTTTTCGATTAAAATCCCCTCGGGTGTGAGTGAGAGAACCACATGTTTGCGGGAAACCATGGGATCTTCGATCACTTGGAAGCAGGCATCGGGATCGCGCCCGATGATCCATTCATCCCCTTCTTCCATTCGAACGACAAGCCCCTTTAAAGGCTCCTCTTCGGCTACTAAAAAACCTGCCATATATCTCTTGATCTCTAAAAAACCAGACTATCTCTTGTAGAGAATGCCTATTTAAGCCTTTTTTTTCCAGGTTGATCTGCTTGGAAAGGTTCTAAAGCACTCTCTCTTGATAAAAATTTGTGATCTCTTCTCTCCAGTAAGAGGTGTAATTGAGAACATCTTCGATAGCTTCTTTAAAAATAGATTCATCCACTTCTAAACTAAGGTTTTGCGAAAATGTAAAGAAGGATCCAGTCGGATCGATTCCAATCGCTCCTCCTCCTGTTCCTTGTCCCATCAGATTTGCTTTCATCAAGTAGATGTAGAGAGCCTCCTTGCCCCCCTCTTTGGGGATGGGAACCATGAGAGAGGAGAGAAAGAGTCCCATCGACAGGGGCAAGATGCTCAAGTGGTAGTCAGGGGGAAAATCGAGGTGATAAACCCCCTCTTCGCTCTTGTTAAGGGGGGCTTTTAGCCCTAAACGTTGCTTGAAACGTTCAAGAAGTGTCTCAATCGGCATCTGCATCACAGTTTTTATCTCTTTTATCTCTTCGAACTAAAGCTTTTTCAAATTTTCTTCAAGTTGGGAGCCGATTTTTCTTTTGACCCCGATCTTTATTTTTTATAATGAAGTTAGGGGAATTAACTTTAAGCTGCAACTTAGATTTTAGGAGTTTTTTTATGGCCGATGAATTTGAGCGGATTATGGCTTTTTTTGACCTCGGCTCTGAAGAAAAGGAGAAACGGCTTCAGCAAGTGTTCGAGGACGCGCTTGCCTATTTTGAGAGATTTAAGCATGTGATTGAGACAGGGGAGCCTGAGGAGAAAAAAAAGATCATTGAGCGCATTGTGATGATGAGAAAGCGGATCGAAGAGGAGACCAAGAGAATCTGCGAAAAGACCAAGATGAGTGAAGAGGAGCTATTGCAATTCTCAAACGATCCTAAAAACTTCTCCAAGCCTCAGTGGGAGATGATCGAAAACGCCAAAGTGGATCTAGACAAAGGGGTGGAAGAGGCCAGAAAAGCGATCAGAAAGTCGGCGGCCCAAAGCTCTAAGAATGAGGGGGAAGCCCTAAAGAAGGAAAGACCCAAAAGGAGGCGTAAAAAACCGAAAAACTGGATCCAGTCATAAAAAAGGAGGGAGCACTTAAACCGCTTTAAGTGCTCCGTTTTGATGTTAAAAATAGAGGATCCTCCTTCTAGATTAACGAGAAGGTTCGTACTTGTTGCCTCTTTCGATGTTCTTGATCGTTTCGAGAGTGCTGATAGCCTCTTTTGCGTACTCATCCATCAACTTGGATCCTTCCGCAGGATTGATATTGTTTTGAGCCACTTGAATCGCCGCTTTATTTGCTTCCTCATCTGCTTGCTCGTTTTTCTGGTTCGCCTGAACTGTTTGCGCAATTCCTTGACTAAAACTTGTGGAGATGTTGCTACCGATTTGCATGTAATTCGCATAACTATTCTGTTTATGAGACAAGGTGTTTTTCCTATTCTCATTCGTCTCGATCTGTTTTCTAACCTTTTCACGAATAGCTGTGCGCTCATCTTCGCTCGCCATGGAGGCTGCCTTTTGCTCGGCTTCTTTATCAAATAGAACTTGGTTTCGCTCATTACGCTCGATTTTGCCTTGCTTGAGCTCTTTGATCCTTTTGCCTTCAGGCGTTGCTTCAAAGGCTTTTTGTTCCTCTTCAGTGCGGGTTGTCACAGATCCTTCCGCTTGAGGTGTATCTGTATAGACTGAGTGCATCTCTTCGAGCTGCTCATTTTCCGCAGTCATCTTTGACATCTCTCGGTTAGCTGCTCCGTTTGCAATGAAGTGACCCCCACCAAATATGAGGATTTGACTAAATCCTGAGGCAAAATTTCCATACGCCTGTGTTTGCAGCTGATCTGCCTCCGAATCCATAGCGGCTTGGGTGGACTCACTCACCCCTTTTGCCAAACTTTTTGTAAGGTTGAACATCCCTTTGGTGATCGTGCTGAGCATTTTCTGAAGCTCTACATACTCTTGTTGAATCTTATAGAGTTCGAGTTTTGCTTTGACGAGTGCGCCATATCCGATCGCTTCATTATCTGTATCTTGGCTTCCCGTTTGCACTTCGTGGCTCGCCTTTTCAATCGATCGAAGGGAGTGCGCTGCTCCGAATAAAAAGGGAGTGCTTGCTAAGCTTTTTAAGCCTTTGTGGTCTACTTCAACCCCCTTTGACTTGAGATCTTGAACTAAGTGATTCGTAACTTGATGGTCTGACATTTTTTTTATCCTATTTTTATGTTCTTAAACAGCTGTTGACGCAAGTACGTTTGCGTAACCCTGTATGCCCTGATTTAACGAATTATCCGTTTTACGGGTGCTATCTGTCTCATCCCTCATTTCCGTCGATTGGTGTTGTTGTTCTGATTGGATCAGCTGATTGATCTCATCAAGAAGGTACTTTAGAGTGATGAGTTGTTGCTTGGCATCTGCTAAATTTTCTGTGACATTTGCCTTTTTTTCAGAAAGATTTCCTTGAGCAATAGCAACGCCCCCTTCCGATATACCTGCAACTGCCAACGTTGCAGTGGCCATTTTTTGAAATCGATCCATCCATTTACTACTGGTGTTACCGATCTCTTGCCCTTCACCACTCTCAAACATATTGCCCCCAAATTTGCCGATAATCAATAGGGCAACAAGGGTTTCGACCACTTGCAAAATAGCCATGAGGTCTTTGTACCACTTTTTCTTTTTCGCCTCTTTTCCAGCGAACAGGCCGATGAGATCTTGAACCATGTTGGTGCCTAGAACGCCAACACCCAAACCGTTTGCAAAAGCGCGTCCCCACTTGACCGAAGAAAGGGAGTTTGAGCCCTCCTCTTCACTACTTGAGAGAGCTCTTTTGGCAGTCTCTTGCGTTGTTTGTTCGAACACATCTTGCTCGACTCCTTGCTCGACATTTGAGATGGCATCATTTGCTGCGGTGCTAATCTCTTCTTGCGCATTTTCAACAGCTGAATTCACCGCCTCTTCGACAGCCGATTTGATCGATTGACGAAGGGTAGTCCTTCCAGCCGCTGTTGCTGATTGCTTGATGGTACTCATAAGCGTTTGTCTTAGCACTGTGCGTACACTCTTTCTAATGGCCGCTTTTGCCGTGGCTGTTGCCACATCGGTTGCAACAGTTTTAGCCGCTCTTGAAGCAGCAGTTGAGGCCGCCTCACTCGTCTCTTCACTCACCGTGGTCATCGCTTTTTCAACAGCATCACTGACCGCATTTTCGGTCACATCCTCCAAGACGCTACTCATAGAGTTTGAAACAGCCTCTGTCGCGGCTCCTTCTGCAAGGGCGGCTCCTGCACCGACACCAAGCGTTGCGACGATCATGATAGCTGTGACGATCACATCTGAGAGGATCTTTGATAGTGTGCTAGAAGCCCCATCTTTTTCGAGACTTTTCTCGATCTCTGTTGTGAGTTCATCTGTTGCACCAGAAATCACAAGGGCTGAAATAACGACCGCAACTAAAACAGAAGCGGTG
>JANQSR010000107.1 GCA_028279205.1 Simkania sp. | reverse complement strand
AAGACGGGTGGGCATCTTTCTTCCAACTTGGGTATTGTTGAGCTAACGGTTGCTCTTCACAGGGTGTTCGATTCCCCCACTGACAAGCTGATCTTCGATAATGCGCAGACGGATCTCGTCTGCCAGCTGGCTCAGCTCAAAGGTAGATAGGTCTTTTAGGTCATGAGGATGGGAGAGGTGCTCGAGGAATTCCGTCATGAAGTTGGTGTGAAAACTCCTTTAATTTTGCCTCAGAAACTTCGTGTATCTCCACTCGACCTTCACGGTTTTTAGTGAGCATTTGAATTTTTTGTTCGGCAAAGCTGAGCTTCTGGTTACAATGAGCAATCAGTCTATTTGCCTCTTCGTATAACTTCAGAGACTTCTCGAGAAAAAGCTCTCCCGAGTTGAGCTCTTCGAGGATCGTTTCAAGCCTTGCATAAGCCTCTTCAAAAGAGAATGCATCTACATTTTTTTCAGTCATAAGAGGGGGTCTATCCTATCAATCTCTACTTCTAAATTGCCATCATGTAGGTGGAAAAAAACCTGCTGTCCAACTTTCACCTCACGTACCGACATGATAACTGAAGCCCCTTTTTCAGCAAAGGGGATCGAGTACCCTTTTTTTAACAAATTTTTGGGGTTGATCGATTTCAAGTGGGAAACTGTTTGCACAAGGGCTCTTTTTCGATCATTTAGATATTTATCCATCTGATCTTTGAGATTGAGCCTAAAATTCTTTCCGTTTAATTGTTTGGTTTTTTGCTCGAGTTGGAAGTAGATCCCCCTTCGAAGCGATTTCTGATACGCAATGAGTTTTTCCCTAAGCCCTTTTAACCTGTTGGCAATGCTCAGATTCTTCAGCTGTTTTTCTAATGCGGCGAGGCGTAAATGATGCCCTTTCAAACACTGATTCATGCTGCCCTCCGAGAGGGTGATCATCCCGTCCATTTTTTGGTAATAATCGGTAAGTAGACCCAAAGGGTTTGCAAACAGAGGGTGTTTTTGAATCCCAATGAGTTTTAGACGGCTCTGTTTAATACTCTGTTTTAAAAGGGAGGTGAACTTTGTAGATGTCTCATTTAGGAATTTTATCTGAAGGTAGAGCTCTTTGACAGCGAGCTCGGCTGCCGCTGAAGGGGTTGGAGCGCGCACATCGGCGACATAATCGGCAATGGTTACATCTGTTTCATGCCCGACAGCAGAGATAATGGGGATCTTTGACAAGAAAATAGCCTCTGCAACCGATTCATCATTGAAAGCGGCGAGATCTTCAAAGCTTCCTCCCCCCCTCGCAATGATGAGCAGGTCGGCACACTGGAGCTCATTGAACGCAACAATTGCTTCTTTGATTGCTTTAGCTGCGCCCTCTCCTTGCACTTTTACTGGGCTGAGAATCAAATGAAATCGGGGAAATCGCCTTTTTAAAACGCTTAAAATATCTTGAATAACTGCGCCAGTTGGACTGGTAACAACACCGATCGTTTTGGGAAAGGGGGGAAGCGGTTTTTTGTGGGAGGGGTCAAACCACCCTCTCTTTTTCAGGGCAAGCTTGAGCTCATGAAATTTTAAGAAAAGGGCTCCCAATCCAACGTCACTTATCCTGTGAACGATGATCTGGTAAGTGCCACTTGGGGCATAGACGTTGAGCTCCCCTTCGATCAAAACCTGATCGCCCACTTTTGGCATATGGGAGACAAACTGGGCACTCCCTTTGAATAAAACAGCCGAAATTTGAGCCCCTTCATCTTTTAAGCTAAAATAGCAGTGGCCAGATGCCTGCTTTCGCAAGTTGCTCACTTCACCCCTTACACTAAGGTGGGTGAACTGGGTCTTGAGGTGACGTTTGATCGCCTGGGTAAGCTCGGTCACCGTGAGTGCTTTTTTCTCTGTCGAAATCATCTCATACCCATTTTAAGCAAGTCACGTGCTTAAGATCAAGGTGACAATTATCCCTCCTCTGTATATAATCGAGCCTGTGATGAGTCGAGAAATTGTAATCTTAGGCAACTGGAAAATGCATATGAAAGCGGGGCAGGCTCGCGCTTTTATTGAGAAGCTAAAGCCGCTCGTCCAGACAGTCTCTTGTAAAGTCTATATAGCCCCTCCATTTACTTCGATTCACGCTGCTACGCAGGCTGCAAAAGGGAGTCCGATTTGCATTGGAGCTCAAAATATGAGTCCTCATCCAGAAGGAGCCTACACAGGTGAAATCTCCTCGGGGATGATCCAAGAGGCGGGGGCTCTTTTCCTCCTTGTCGGCCACTCGGAGCGCAGGCTCCTCTTCGGGGAAGAGGAGCAGATCATCAAATCTAAAGTTAAAAGAGCCGCCAAAGAGGGGATCGAGACCATTCTTTGTGTTGGGGAGACAAAAGAGGAGCACGAGTCTGGCCGAGTCAAAGAGGTGCTCGGCAGACAGCTTGAAACCGCTTTAGAGGGGGTGAGTTTTAGCTCACCTAGAAAAAT
>JANQSR010000083.1 GCA_028279205.1 Simkania sp. | reverse complement strand
CTCCTTACAATAGGCAGAGAGAAGTGGAGCCAAAGCGGAGTAGTTGATAAAGTCACTCCCCCTTTTCATCCATGAGCCCAGATGTATTTCATAGATGTTAATTGGGCAGCTTAAAAGCTCCTTTGACTCCCTTTTTTCCATCCATTCCTGGTCTTCCCACTTGCGCTCTTCTACGCTATTGACAATAGAGGCTGTGAGTGGTCGCATCTCTCCTTGAAAAGCGTAAGGATCTGCCTTTTCAAACAGCTCCCCTTTTGTTGAAACAACGGAGAATTTATACCTCTCACCCTTCTCAAGCCCGGGGATAAAAAGCTCCCAAATACCCCAAGAGTCCAAAAGACGCATAGGATTAAAAAGGGGATTCCAACAGTTGAAATCACCCATCACTGAAACAGAGCGTGCATGAGGAGCCCACAAGGAAAATTTCACTCCTAAAACGCCCTGATGCTCGGTCAGCCGCCCCCCCATCACTTGATAGATTTTCTTATGCTTTCCTTGTGAAAAAAGGGAGCCATCCTTTTTTGAAAATGTTGGGGAGAAGGCGTAAGGATCAAAAGATTTAAATCCTGATTCATACGTGATCTGATAGTCAAGATAGGTCGGTTTGTAAGGGGTAAGAAGTTCAAAAAGCCCCTCTTTGTCTATTTGTTTAAGCTTTTCAAACCCTTTTTTTCTTACCTTGAGCTTTTTTTGAAAAAATTTCGGAGACCACAGACGGATCACCCCTCCTCTTTCCGTTTGGTGTGGCCCCAAGATATCGTGGGGGCTTTTTTCAAACTTTTCAAACATAGTTCTGTTTTTTTTAAGCCTTATTTACCGCTCAAACCGGTCGAAAAAATAGGTCTTTCCACTTTTTAGTTCGAGCAAGGCCTCTTTTGGCACCCGTTTTCTTCCCAAGCGGAACGACTTCAGCCCTTTTTGCAAGCTGAATCTAATGTTTTGGTCGGCATAAGATTGCAACGTCACACACCCTATCACCTTTTTAGACCATTTGATATCAACTTTCAAACGGTTTGAAAATTTTGCCCCTTGAAAAGATCCCGCATCGAGCTCAACAGGCAGGCAGGGAAGGATAAAAAGCGTTGAGTCTTTAATATCGAGAAAGAGCTTTTTAATCAGCTTAGCTCCATACTCGAGCAGCACGAGAGCAGGCTTATGAGCCGGCGGTTTTTCGGGCAAAATTCCTTGAAAGTCTGTATCAAAAAGGCGAGGGGTCAACATGCCATAAAATCCAACTTGAAATAGTTTTAAAAAAAGGGAGCCGATCTCTAAACGATCCTTTCTTTCGATCGCTTGTTCACATTCTTGAAGAAGGGTGGCAGCTCCCTCAAAATGGGAAGGCTCACAGGGGGATTGGGAGCCCAAAGCAAACCAGAAAGGGAGGATCTCTTCTAGATTTAGACGCCTTTGAACAAGGGTCCAATCCTGTTTTTTGTGGCAACCAAAATGGACTTTTTCAAGGGGAGATCTCAGAACTCTCTTTTCTAAAAGGGGAACAAGGTCGAGTGTTTGATTCCGATCGAGCCATCTTTTTCCCTCTTCAAATAGAAAAAGGATCCCCTCTTTAGGACTTTTCTCAACTGTTAGAGTCACCGCAAAAGCTTCAGCCTTTAGACGCAGAGAAAAATACCCCTCTTTGGCTGTGCCATAGATGCGCACAAACCCCTTTTCTAACTCTTGCATCAAGGTGAACCCCTTAAACGGCCCTTTGAGTCTGATTGCACAAGAGCAAGTTGGATCGGTTCGATCTAAAGGAGCAATAATCAATCGGGTAGGATAGGCCTTGACGATCATAGAGGAGCCTGGAATCAGACAGGTCTGACCCAAAGTATGTGAAAAAGGGCGCATAAAATGGAGGGGCTTTGCATTTAAAGGCATCTTTTTACACCCTCCTGCCCACCCTCCTGCCCCACCCTCTTGCCCACCCTTCTGCCCAGGAGCCCTTGCGCACTGTTGGCAAAACAGTTGACCCTGACAATCTCATTGGGACGCAAACTCTCTTTATCGATCACGACAGGAAGAAAATGGTCAGTGTACCCCTTGTTTTTACTCTCTAGTAAAATCTCAAAATCACGCCCGACGCAGGTTTGCCTAAGGGAAAACGCCGTCTGATCAGCCACTTTGAGCAAGGTTTGCTTCCGATTCTCAATCACCTCTTGAGGAATTTTATCAGGCATACGGGAAGCCCTTGTTTTGGGGCGATCACTGTAGGGAAACATGTGAACCTTGGCAAAGCGAAAGGAGCGAACAAGATCGACTGTCTCCTTGAAATCCTCTTCCGATTCTCCAGGAAATCCAACGATCACATCTGTCGTGAAGGTAAACTCAGGACTTGCCCGAAGCAAACGATCAACCGTATTGGTGAAATCCTGTCGGGTGTACTTGCGGCGCATCCTTTTCAAAGTCACATTTGACCCAGATTGCAAGACGATATGCATTGAATGACACGTTTTTTTTCCAGAGATGACAGCATCGATCAAATCATCGTCGACCTCATCAGGATCGATAGAGGAGATCCTGATTCTTTCAAGCCCCGGCAGTTGATCAACGAGGCGTACCAGATGTGCGAGTCGAACGGGGCTATCCACTTGCGCTCCATCGAAATCCCCAATATTAATCCCCGTTAACACCACCTCCCTATACCCATTTTCTATCAGTTTTTTGATCTCAGCCAGAATTTTTCCAACTGGCTTGGAGCGGGAGCGTCCCCGAACCAAGGGAATGATGCAATAACTACAGTAGGAGTTGCAACCCTCTTGAATCTTCACAAAGGCGCGCGCATGCGCTTTAAAATACTCGATCTTGAATTCGGGCCACACCTCTTCAGGAAAAAGAGTTTTGAGAAGCGCCTCCTTGTCTGGGTTGAAGATGATGTCGGTAACCGAGTCGATCGATCGGATGATCTCTTCTGAGCGCTTGGCCATGCATCCAGTCACAATCAGCCGCTCTGGTGAATGTTCACGACCGATCTTACGGATCTGATAAAGGCTCCGCCTGTCGGCTGAGGCTGTAACCGTGCAGGTGTTGATAATACAGATATCTGCTTTTTCTTGGGCTAACGCCTCCACAAACCCAAGCGCTCTTAACTGGTTGACATAGGCTTGTGATTCGTACTGATTCGTTCGACACCCAAGGGTGACAACTTTATATTTTCTCTGCTTCACACATCTATTATGCCATAAATTCCCCTAGAAATGGAAGGAGTAGAAAAAGGAGTAGAAAATAGATCCCACTTCAAAAAAAGATTTTTAGTAGGTGGAGCGTCCAAAAAATCCCCTCTCCCACAAAGAGACGAAAGTCCCCTTTCCAATAATGAGATGGTCATCGAGAGCAATGTTCATGCACCGACCAATTTGTTGAATAGCGCGAGTCAGGCTAAGATCACTTCTAGAAGGTTCTGGATCGCCGCTGGGGTGGTTGTGAACCAGAATGAAGCTGTGAGCGAAGTGTAAGAGCAGGTGGTGAAAAATCTCTCTTGGATGAGCCATCACCTCACAGAGTGTTCCAGAACAGACAATTTCGTGATGGAAGAGTTCTCCTCTGACATTACGGAGCAAAAGGGCGATCTTTTCCTGTTTCTTCCCCTCCAAGTAGGGCGCAATCAACACATAGGCATCTTCGGGTAGATTCAAGGGGTATTTCGCCGATCCAGCCCCCCTTCTTAGCCGTTTGACCAGAGCAAACGTCGCCTTTAATAGCGTCGCTTTGGCAGGGCCAATCCCTTTGACCTTCATCAATTGCCGAGCAGATGCTTCGAGCAATTCGGATAGAGACCCAAATTCTCCTAAAAGCTCTTCTGCAAGGTGCAGGGCAGAGGTGCCACGCCTTCCACTTCCCAAACAAATAGCGAGAAGTTCTGTCAAAGAGAGGGCATCTTCACCCAAAGAGATGAGTCTTTCACGCGGACGTTCTTCTAAGGGCAGTTTGGTCAATACGCCCATCTATTCATGCCTCCTGGATGATAAAAGGTGCGATCTTTTGCTTGAGATGGGAGGAAATCTCCATCTCAACGAGCATATCATTCTCTTTAAACTCTTGATGAAGCAGACGCCCTTCTTCCATCAGCTCACTCAAAACAGCATAATTTTTCTGTGGAATGCAGAGCTTCACAATGATGCGCGAGCTCTTGATCACATCCATCATCACACGCATTAGCTTAGGAAAACCAGTCTGCTTGGTAGCAGAAATCGTAACAACACGGGGGTATTTGAGTTTAAACCTGCTTAGAACGCCCTTATTGTCGACAAGATCGCTTTTATTCAGAACCGTAATCACCGTCCTATCCTTGACGCCCAACTCTTTTAAAACCGCATAAGTAGAGTCGCTGTGCTCCTCTGCTAGTGGGTGATTCACGTCGATGAGATGGATCAAAACATCGGTATAGACCGTCTCTTCCAGAGTGCTTTTAAAAGCTGCGACAAGCGAATGGGGAATTTTCCTAATAAAACCAACCGTATCGATTAAAAGAACCTTCTGCCGGTCAGGAAGAGTAAATGAACGAGTTGTGGTGTCAAGTGTTGCAAACAGCTTGTCCTCAACAAGCACATCTGCTTGAGTCAATGCACGTAAAAGGGTAGATTTGCCCACATTTGTATAACCGATAATCGCGAATGTGGGAATTTTTGAGCGAAGGCGAGCGCGCCTTTGCAAGTGCCTCTCTTTCTTAACCCCTTGAATCTCTTTCTTAAGACGGGAGATCCGATCACGCACCATTCTACGGTCGAGTTCGATCTGCCGCTCCCCCTCCCCTTTCAAGAATCCCTTGCCACTCGCAACTTGACGGGACAGATGGGTCCAAAGTCTTTTCAAGCGGGGAAGCTGATACTCACTTTTAGCAAGTTCAACTTGCAGCTTTGCCTCTCTGGTTTGCGCTCTTTTTGAAAAGATCTCCAGAATCAACTCGGTTCTATCAATAACGGGCCGTTTGAAATGGGTTTCTAAATGGCGTTGTTGGTTGGGGGCGATTTCGTCGTCGAAGATAACGACATCCGCTTTTTTTTCATCTGCCACCGCCACTAACTCTTCGATCTTGCCCTTTTTTAGATAGGTACTCGCTTCAATTTTTCGAAGAGGGCATGGATTTTTAGAAACCACCTCAAATCCATATGTATTTGATAAAGACTCAAGCTCGTCAATGTGCTCTTTGCACAAAGACCGCTCAGAAGAGAAGGGATAAGAACCGACGAGGATGGCCGTTTTTAAATCACCGATCTCATATCGGATATCTTCATATAGACGGTTTTGATCTACCATAAATGCAATTTCAACCCATCATAAGCGACTTGGATTCCTCGTGGTAACTTTCCATTTGCCAATTCGTGCTCCACTTCATGAGCCATATGGGTCAAATAGGCCTGCTCACACCTCACTTTTTCAACAAAATCTATCACCTCATAAATCCCTATATGCGCATTGGTTCTCTTCCAGGTCATCCCACTTATGACGAGTATCCGAACCCCCTCCAAATGTTTAAAAATAGAGGGATCGTACTCTAGGATATCGATGACGTAGGCAAAATCTTTTACTCTTAGACCACTTACCTGTATCCCTTTCTGAGAATAACTAAAATAGTTTAGATCAACCCCTTCAAAGGTAGTAGAACCCTCCTTCCCACTAAAAACGTGAAAATCAAACTGGTTTGAGGAGAGTCTCTCTTCTCTCTCTTCGGGTATCAAGTAATGGTAGCGAGTTTTGACCTCTCGAAGAGTCTCCTCGGAAAGTGCGCAAGGGATCGGTCTTTTGCTTCTAAAACAGAAAATGCGCAAATCATCAAGACCTGCGATATGATCAAAGTGGCTGTGAGTGAGAAGCAATCCGTCAAGATGGTGAATGGCATGTTTCAAAGCTTGCAAACGGAAATCAGGGCCCACATCGATGAGGAACTGTTTTTGGCTCAGCGAAAGAAGGAGGGAGGATCTCATCCGCTTGTTAAAAGGGGAGGGAGATCGACAAACGGAGCAGTCACATCCGATAACGGGAATACCCATCGACGCTCCCGTTCCCAAAAAAAGTGCCCAATCTCTCATTCGCTTTTCAAGCCCCCTGGGAATCATTCTCTCATTATAGAGCATGAGTGCCCACAAGGGAGATTCATCTAGTAGAAGGTGATATTTATAAGGAGATTCCTTATACCAAAATTTTCCATTTTTTCTCAACTGCTACCTTAAGGTCAAATTTCAGCTTCACCTTAGGGGGCATTCTTAGACTTTTTCAGTTTTGAGGATGTAGCCCTGTTTTAACTCAGCTTGATAGACGAGGAACAATCCTAAGGCGACAACACCCGTAGAGGCAAGAATGATCCATGGAGGAGACTCTCCAAGCAAGACCCAGCTACTTAGGGAGGTAAACAGCGGGCTAAGCAGTCCTAAAAAGGACAAAAATGTTGCGGTGAACCGCTTGAGCAAAAAGCCGTAGAGGTTGTAACAAAGAACATTTGAAATCAAAACCATTAAGGCAACGATTTTGAGAAAGAAAAACCCCTTCCCTTCAGCAACGGGAATAGGTGTGTAACTCTCAACAAAAAATGAATGAAAAAGGGCAAGTCCTCCTCCCATCAACATACTGTACCCGTTGGCATAAAAGGGGGAGACCTCTCGCTTTTTAACCAGAAGGCGAAGCAAAATCCAACCATATACGGAGAAGAGAGCCGCGCCCATAATAGCGAGCTCTGGCCAGGAAAAAAATCCAAATGCGTGAAACATCTTTTCTGATCCAGTCTGCAGCTTCAAGACAGGAATAAACCCTAAAAAACCGATCAAAATCCCGACTATTTTTTTCACATTAACCTTCTCTTTAAAGTGAATATAAGAAAAAAGAGCCGCGAAAAAGGGGGAAAGAGAGTAGATGAAACAGGTCTTTGCTGCGCTGAGGTGTCTAAGCCCCCAAAACTCTAAAATATTTGTTAGATAGATACTAAAGATCGTCAAAGATAGAAGGGGTAAAATATTTTTTTTACAGATTTTAAGCGATTGGGGATTTTTTAACGCAAGAGCCCCAAGCAGGATTGCAGAGGCAAAAATCATCCGAAACGCCGTCAAAAAAAGGGGTGAGCTATTTTGTAATGCTATCTTCCCCAGGGGAAAGAGACTCGACCAGACTGCATACATAAAGAGGGCGAGGAGAACAAGCATCTTGACACTTTAAATTCAGATGAGATTGCGTAAAATTTTATCTTTATACTCTCTCATTAATTCTACCATAAAGTGAAGATTGTGAATAGAAGCAAGCGTCATCC
>JANQSR010000058.1 GCA_028279205.1 Simkania sp. | reverse complement strand
ATGCTGCCCAAAAGCAATCGAAAAAAATAAGAAAATCCCTAAAAAACTTCGAAATTGCCTGATAAAATTTGCAAAATTAGAGATTTTCAGGGACGACTAATTAGACGCTTACACCCATTGGGTGGTTCGGTTTTGTTCTCAGCTTAGGCAAACTTGTTAGCTTTCTGATTTAGGGAATGAGCATCAATGAAAAAACAAAGGCAAAGAGGGAGAAAGATTCCACAATTCCGACTGCCGTGAAACACTTTCCATAGATTGAAATTTTTCTCGCCGATGCTTGAATTCCCGTTGCCGCGCACATGCCCTGATAGATTGAGGAGAACATGATTGACAGACCAACCGAAAATCCAATCCCAATTCCATTCCACGCACTAAGTGTTCCTGCAATGATCGCTTTGCGCAAAAGTATCATCAAGATAAATGCGTAAATTGCCTGCGAAGAGGGCAATACCGATAAGCCGATAAACTTACCGTGATTCTCATCAGTACGGCTCATCACACCATGACACGCCATTCCAGCAATACCACACCCAAGTGCACTTCCTATACATCCCAATCCCAAGGCGAGTGCTGGCCCGACCATTTCAAAATTCATGACTAGTCTCCTTCAACTTTTAATAATTTTTAAAGGGTTGAAAATTTTACCCCCTCCAGAAAAACAATGATGATACCATTCGATAAAATTCAGACGTAAACCATGAATGGTGCCTCCCATTATACCGATTACCATGTTTATTGTATGGCCAAACAAGATCAAGAGAGATCCAAAGACAATGTGGAGCTTTTCACCCATCCCGTTAAAAGTTTCTGCAAGGATCATTCCAGCAAGTCCAAGAGCATAAAGACGCAGATAAGAGAGAATATCAGCAAAGATTTCAATCGATTTTCCGATGTCAATGAGCCCCTTGATCCGATTCTGCACACATGAAAGAATTATCGCCAAACTAAAGCCCCCGATCAAGAACTTAAATCCCACTTTAAAACCTGTCTCTTTGGAGACCCAACCCAAAACATGGATAAGAGAGGTTGTATCTAAAACATGGGGAAAATAGACATACCCCCCCAAGATTGCAAGAATCCACCCAACTCCCGCGTAATACCGCTTTGTATGCCTTATCAATGAAAGACAGATGTGAATCACACCCACGATCAGAGAGAGTTCCATAAAAATGCTGTTACGTAAATCATCATAAACCGCGTATTTAACGCGTCCACCACCCATCTCGACACTCCCTTTTTGCAAAATCAGTCTGGGATCTTTTATCCCTTCCAGTTTGGGAAACTGATCAATCATCTCTCGGTAGTTATCATCTTTCATTTTGACCGTATAGTCGGCTTGACGGACAGCCAAAAAATGAATGAAAGAGACCCGGTTAACGGGGTTTTTAGGCTGCACGCAGATTCCAAAATAGGATCCTGCTAAAACGCCCCATACAATGACGCCGATCGAAAGTGCCATAAAGAGGTTCACCATCCGCTTGACAGGAGCACTGAAATTGGAGAATTTCTTTTTGAGAAAGAGAGACAGCGCCAAGTAAATAAGCCCGTAGCCCGCATCCGAAATAATCATGGCATAAAAAACAATAAAGGACCAAAAGACCCAGCGGGAGGGGTCTTTGTCACTGATAGCTGGAATATCGTAGATTTGGACGAGATCCTCTCCGAGTTTCCCAACCTTTTTGTTTTCCATAAAAGTGGGGATGCGATCCTCTTTTTCAATAGCGATCTCTTCGGCATGGATGCCCAAACTTTCCAAAACGGGAAATAGGGAATGAAGCCGGTTTTTGGGTACCCACGCGTTGATGGCAAACAAAGAGCCATCTAGGTGCGTGTCCACATCATTTTGGGCAAATTGAAGCTCGTCCTGGTTGATCTGCAAAGTCAAGTGTTTGCTCAAACAATTAATATAGACGACATCCTCTCCGAGCTCTCTTTCACACTCTTTGATCCCCTTTTCCAAAAAAGAGAGTTCCTCTCTTATCTGGGAAACCGATTTCTCAAAGTAGATCTCAGTCATATCTGGAATCTCTTTGACCGTTTCATCGATGCTCATGTAGTAATCTAGATCTTGCTTGGAGCTTAGGTAAAAGAACTCACTCGGAACAGAAACTTTTTCTGTTTTAGATCTTTTGACGCAGAAAAATTGGATCTGTTTATTCGATTGCCTTTCAATTTCCTTTATTTCATCTAGAGAAAAATCACCAATAGGAGCAAGGCGCGCCATTTCTGCTTTCAAGATTTTTTGCTCTTCTTTGAACTTCTCCAATTTTTTTTTATTTTCAACAACGAGATGGGCTAATTTGGTCGGATCCAAACTTTTGAGCGAGCAAGCCTGTTTCGCTCTAGGCATCTTGCGCAAAATTTTTAAAGCCTCTACGAGAATCTCCTGATTTGAAGAGACTTTCCTTAGAGACTCTTGAGAAGGCTTTATGAACTCTATAAACCCCTCCTTTTGTGCTCTTTCAAAAAAGCGAGCCATGTCCTCTTTAACTCCGATAAAAAGGAACTTTTTTAGGCGGATGATCATGAGACCCTCTCTCTTTTTTCTGCTATTTTTCGGTAGGTGATTTTCTTTTTGGTAACCTTTGCCTGAGCAACCGATGCCAATTCTTGGTCGCTCAAGAAGATTTTGATCTTTTTAATATCAGCCTGTGTGCGAGGGATCATCACTTTTTCAAACAGATTTACGCGGATAGAGACCTCAAGCAATTCTTTTTCCAAAATTTTCTTTTTTTCCTCAGCAACAGAAACCTTCTCCCTCGAAATGATTAAAAGACGTAAAAAACGGAGGGCATCATCCATCCACAAGGGAGAATCGAAAAGGGCGTAATTAGAAGAGCGAAAAACCACGTTTTCAAAATAAGGAATATCGATGCCTGCGATGTTTTCATACCTTTTTTTCACCTGACTAACCTTTGTTCCTTCAAAAAGAGGGTGCGCATCTAGGTCGGTTAAGAGGGATTGGAAGGGCTTGCTCTTTTCCTTCTCTTGAATAAATGCGCGCCTCAGATCCTCAACTTCAGAGATTGCATGATTGACCTCTACCTGTAACATAGCTTTTTTAAGCTGCAAGGTTGGAAGGTATTTTTGCAGCTGACCCAGCTTATAATGCTGAGTTTTAAGTTCATTCTTTGTAAGTTTGATCTGAGTCATAATAAAAATTTAGTTGGGCCAGTACCTTTCTATTATCTCTTTTTTTATCCCGACTTCATGAGGTTTGAAACACTCGGCAAGAATTTTCCACCCAAGGTCAAGTGCCTTTTCAAGTGGAATATTGACCTCTAAATTCATCATACGCTCTTCAAATAGATGGGAAAAATTGAGCAATTTATGATCCCAATTTGAGAGGCGAAACCCCATAGACTGCCGCTCTTTTGCCTTTTTTGATTCGGCATAAAGGCGAATCTTTGCATTGGCAAGGTGTCCATGGTCTCCCCTTGTGACTTTTCCAATCACCTGTTGCTTTAAGCGAGAAAGGGAGCCGAATGGGTCGATCCTTCCCCCATGAAAAT
>JANQSR010000056.1 GCA_028279205.1 Simkania sp. | reverse complement strand
CATGAGTCACAATCACTCTTCTCTTGAAGAGCTTCTTCCAGATCAGTGGAAACCTTCGTGACATAGTTCATTCCATCCAGCACTTCCTTGCTTACCGACTATAGTGTGATTTAAGCAAAAGATGGGTTCATTAGACGCTTACTTTCACACAGCCGTTATTCAAATGCGAATTGGATGGGAAACCCGACTTTTTCAACAGAGTCATTAGGGGATCGGGAGTGTCGCAATTATGTTTTTATCACTCTCCATTGACCTAAGGGAAGGGAGCCTAATTGGATTGTTCCGATACGAACACGCTTTAAAGAGCTGACCTTGAGTTTTAAAAGAGCGCACATCCGTCTGATCTGCCTGTTTCTTCCCTCCTTAAGAACCATTGTTACACCAAAGTTACCTATGGGTCTAACTAGGATCCGCTTTAATCGTTTGCCATCAAGCGCAAGGCCAAAGCTCAGCCTTTGCACTATTTCTCTAGAGATTGTGTGTTCAAAACGGACAACATACTCTTTCTCAACGTTTGACCTAGGGCCAATGATTTTCTTTGCAACGCGCCCGTCCGAAGAGAAGAGTAAAAGCCCTTTTGAATGAATATCGAGCCGCCCTACAACGTGCAATTGATCGGTCTCTATACAGATGCCCCCTTTGTCAAAACGATTTTCAAAGGTGAGTAGCTCCTTGGCTTCTTTCTCTCTGCCTTGAGGAAGGTTGGAGACGATGCCCAGAGGTTTGTGAAGAGCAACGGTAAGCCGCTTTAACCCTTTCTGGTCGAGTGTAATTTGAGCCTCTTGGGAAACCTTTGTCCCCACTTCGGTCACCAAAACACCTTCAACACGTACACGCCCCTCTGTTATGTATCTTTCTCCCTCTCTACGGGAACAGAGGCCTCTATGTGCCATGATTTTTGAAAGTCGCACTTTTTCCATAAGGGAAGTTTAACAAAAGAGCATCTTATTTAGAAATAGTTCCTTGTGGATGTTTTTTTGCAAGCAGGATCGAAGGTGATCAATAGGAAGAGAATCGGAGAACCTGAAGTAAGGGCGATAGACTAAAAGAGATAGAAACGCCGCTCTTACTCATTTCAAAAATGAGAAAATTAGCTAATGCTATGCACATAAGTGGTTTGTGAGGAAATTCCTTCATCTTCTTAATCATCTATTAAATCAAAACAGACTACTATTATAACAAAATAATTAATTTCTATCATTATTATAATAACAAATCATCTTTTAGGTATTTCTTTTTTTTATAAAAAGATTTAACTAAAGAATAAAAGAATTCCCTCTCAAATTTTTAAAAATTAAAATAACATTTTCAATGTATGATGCCCAGGAGAGGACTCGAACCTCCACGCCTCTCAGCACCAGATCCTAAATCTGGCATGTCTACCATTCCATCACCTGGGCACAGCACACCATAAAGCATGAAAGGGTATCTTGGATGAAAGATTTTCGTCAATTTGTTAAAACGTTAATTTCTTTTTTTCACCTCTTTGTGAAAATGCTCAAGATAACGCCCCTTCTTGTAATCATCGAGTAGGGGTGGTAAAATGGTGGCCGTGAAGCCGAAAGATCTGAAATTCCCTTACCTTTTTGAAGAGCGTACGCCTTGCATTCAGGATTCTATTTTTTATATTCCAGAATTTTACCCTTCTTATGAAGAGTTTTCTTTCCCTTTGTGGAAAGAGATATTTGGTAATTCGAATCCTGTGCATATTGAATATTGCAGTGGGAATGGAGAATGGATCTTAAACAAAGCCAATGCGTATCCAGATATCAACTGGGTAGCTGTTGAACTCAAATTCAAACAGGTACGCAAGATTCATGCAAAACGGATCAATCGAGATGTTCAAAACCTTTTTATTGTTTGTGGAAAGGCGCAGGTCTTCACGAGCACCTATCTAATGAAAAACTGTGCTGAGGCAGTCTACATCAACTTTCCTGACCCTTGGCCAAAGAGCCGACATGCAAAGCATCGACTCACTCAAGCTCCTTTTTTACGCTCCGTCTTGCAGGTTGTAAAGCCTGGGGGAAAGTTGAAGTTGGTCTCAGATGATCTTTGTTACGTTGAACAAACAAAAAGGGAGTTTGGAGAAATCCCAGACTGGAAGCTGAGGCCATGTGGTGATCGAGGGGAATACGGAACCTCCTATTTTGATCGTCTGTGGCGTTCTAAAGGGCGCGATAT
>JANQSR010000047.1 GCA_028279205.1 Simkania sp. | reverse complement strand
AAACCGGAAAAGGCCAATGAGGATGAAGATCAGAAAGGGAAAAAGAGCACCAAGGCCATCACCATTATTGTTTGCGATCGTGACCCCCATCATTTTCTTGCCGATCCTCTTCAGCCAGGGAGTTGCGCATCCGTGTATCCGACTGGATATTTTTCATGCGGTAGTAATCCAAAACACCGAAGCTTCCCTTTCTAAAAGCTTCTGCTATCGCTTTGGGAACCTCTGCTTCCGCCTCTACAACCAAAGAGCGCATGTGGGTCACCTTTGCAATATTTTCTTGCTCCGCAGCCACAGCCATGGCACGTCTTTCTTCAGCTTTTGCCTCCGCAATCTTTTTGTCCGATTCGGCTTGATCAATGCGCAGTTTTGCCCCAATATTCTCACCAACACTGATGTCAGCAATATCGATGGAAAGAATCTCGAACGCTGTTTGAGAGTCGAGCCCTTTTTCGAGAACAAGCTGGGTGATGATCTGAGGAGCTTCTAACACATTCGCATGCGTTTCGGAAGCGCCAATTGCATTCACAATCCCCTCACCGACACGAGCCACCACTGTCTCTTCGGTCGCTCCTCCAACCAGCTGTTTGAGGTTCGTGCGCACTGTGACAAGGGCTTTACAGAGAAGCTGCACCCCATCTTTCGCAACGGCTGTGACATATTTACCCGAGCTAGGAGGAGGGCAACTGATCACTTTTGGATTGACCGATGTTCGGACAGCACCGAGGATGTCACGCCCAGCAAGATCGATCGCCGTCGCCTGTTTCCAACCAAGTGGGATGTTGGCCTTTTCTGAAGCAATAATGGCGCGAACCACTTCAAGAACATGCCCTCCAGCCAAATAGTGCGTCTCTAGATCGGCAACAGAAATCCCTTTGAGCCCCGCCTTGTAAGAGTTGATCCGTGCGTTAACAATCGTTTGGGGGGGAATCTTCCTCAAGCTCATTCCCAAAATATTGAAAAGGCTAATGGGGGTTCCAGAAACAAAAGCCTGAAACCAGAGTTTCACATATTTTGCAACAACGAAGAAAAAAACCAAAAATACCAGGGCAAGTAGAAAAATACCCACGTAGAATCCAGCAGACCAATCAACCCCATCCATCATTCTGACTCCTCTTTAACAATAAACCTAGCCCCTTCGCCGCCTATAATTTTCACTCTTGAACCCTTGTTAATGTAACCACTCTGGGCAACTGCTTGGTAAACCTTATCCTCTACCCTAACATGACCCGAAGGTCTTAAAGAGGTTAAGGCTTTGCCCATTTTTCCCACAAGCTCTTTGTCAAAAGAAGAGGCAACATACCCCTCCTGATCATCCTGCAGGTAATACCCATTTTTCCGCTTGTTTTTCTTGATGCTCCAAAGTGCCAGGCGGACTGTTAAAGCAAGCAAAAGAAACATTGCCGCGAGATAGACAAAAAACAACACAAGGGAGGATTCCTTTGAAAAGCTAAAGATGAGCCCTATGATGATGCAAAGAGCTCCTAGCACACCCAAGACACCCCCAGGCACGAAAAACTCAACGTAGATCAAAATCAGGCCAACTAGGCCAAGGATAGCAGCGATAAGCATGGATTTAAGAAATCTAAATAGTCCTCCCTGAAAATCTCTAATTTTGCATTTTAGGGGAGTTTTCCAAGCATTTTGGTTAGATCTCCATTACCTTTCATCACAAAAGATGCAGCCGATCTAATAAATTTCGCGAGTTTTCCTATGACAAAATCTTTCCTAATTTGATCTCCTTTAAATCTCGTTATTTCACAATAACTTTTCGATAATTCAATTTTTTTTTCAAAGAAATTAAAATGTGAAATCATAATACTTTTTTCTTTCGATTCTGGTATTTCGCTTAAAGTTTCATTAATTCCTTGCACGAATAATTTCGATTCACATATAAAATCGTCGAACACTCCTAATAAAACAGCTACTGAGATTTCTTCGACTTTGAGACACATATCTTGTAATTGAGAAGCGACCGATTGAACTTTTTCCTCAAAGACTTTGAAATTTGAAGTGATATTTTGGCTGCGGCTTTGTGTGACTGAAAGCATGATTTTTTCCTTATACTAGCTTAAAATCTTCTCCAGGGTCACACAACTGTGTTGAAAAAATCAATCTTTTTTTCATAAAAACCCCCAGGATCCCTGCAAAGTTATGATTTAAATTTTAAATATGTGTAAACTGTTGGCTTCGTCTGGTTATTTTACTAACCCTCTTAAAGCACTTCTTAGGCTAGCTAGAATTTAACTTTGCAGGGATCCTGGAAGAGCCGGTGCAATCAAATAAAATGTAAAAGTTAACACCTTGCATTTTTCAAAAAAAAAGAAAATAATAGGCTCTCTGATTAAAAAATCAAGGAGGCATGATTATGGAATATAGGCACATTGAAAGGTTGCTAGGGAGCAGAGCGGATGAATTACTCGGCCATACGTGCAAGGGAATTCTGAAAGAGCAGCTCCATATTCCAGGACCCGATTGGGTCGATCGTATCTGGTCTCAATCCAACCGTCACATACGCGTTATGCAAAATATGCAGGAGATCATTAACCATGGACGTTTGGGTGGAACGGGATATGTTTCAATTTTGCCTGTCGACCAGGGAATCGAACACACAGCTGGCGCATCGTTCACCCCCAATCCTGACTACTTTGACCCTGAAAATATCATCAAACTTGCCATTGAAGGGGGGTGCAACGCTGTTGCAACCACTTCGGGCGTTTTGGGCTCTGTCTCACGCAAGTATGCACACAGAATCCCACTGATTTTAAAGTTCAATCACAATGAACTTCTCTCCTACCCCAACACCTACGATCAAACTTTTTTTGCTTCAATCAAGCAGGCCTATGACATGGGGTGTCGCGGCGTTGGGGCTACCATCTATTTCGGTTCTTCAGAAAGTCGCAGACAAATCGTCGAAGTCTCCCGTGCATTTGAGATGGCCCATGAGATGGGAATGATCACAATTTTGTGGTGTTATTTGAGAAATAGTGCTTTTAAAAAGGGGGGAGTCGACTACCACAACGGCGCAGATCTAACGGGTCAGGCTAACCACCTCGGTGCGACGATTCAAGCAGATATCGTCAAACAGAAGCTTCCCAGTTGCACAGGAGGCTTTAGGGAGCTACAATTTGGCAAGCAAACACCAGAGATGTACTCTAAGATCTGCTCTGACCATCCTATCGACTTGACCCGCTATCAGGTAGCGCACGGTTATATGGGAAGAGTCGGTCTGATCAACTCGGGAGGTTCATCTGGGAAAAATGATCTTCAAGAGGCTGTGGTAACGGCTGTTGTTAACAAACGAGCTGGTGGTTTGGGTCTGATCTCAGGGCGTAAGGCTTTTCAGAAGCCGCTAAGTGAAGGGATCGAGCTCTTGCATGCCATCCAAGATGTCTATGCATGTAAAGAGGTCACCATGGCTTAAAATGAACACACTTAAAATAAAACACCTAGAGACTGAATATTTTCAGCTGGTTTATGAAAAACTAATAAAACATTAACACTTAACTCAGAAGTGTTTAAGTTAAAATTTTAAAAAAATATTTAATATATATACTCTTTGTTTTAAAATATTTGTTAAAGAATAATAAAATAATAAAAACGAAGGCGAAAATGAGCATAACAGAAACAAAAAAACCAGATCTTGGGTACTCCCAGATCTCTTACCTTAAAGATTATAAGGATGTTAAAGTCGAAAAGACTACGAAATTAGATCAAAAAG
>JANQSR010000043.1 GCA_028279205.1 Simkania sp. | reverse complement strand
GTGAGGGAAAAATTCGGCAAGCATGCGGGGCATCTCATCCCCACGCTCAGCCATTTGGGTTGCGCTATAAAGACAGAGCCCGACACCTGTTCCAATGCCATACCCCTCAAAAGAGGCCACATTCCCTCTAATGCTTGTCTTGAAATCATTGCTCTTGAGTCTTTCCCTACCGATGTGTCTTTGCAAGGTGAGAAAGTCGATGCTCTCTACGTGAGGACCATCATGAATGCGCAAGGCGTAAACCTTGTTGGAGAAATGGTCGACGAAGAGATCTATCTCTGTGATCCGGTTGATCTTGGCAACTTTGGCAAGGTCTTGAGTGTTGATGTCGAAAGCCCAGTAGGTATCTTCTCTCTCCCTTGCGGCAAAGGGGGATTCAACCCCTTGAGGTGTGGGCATGTTTTTCCGAAAAATAGCCTGATAAGGTGCGGTCTTCCCTCCGCAGTGCTCTGTCCAAGTTGCTGGAAAGGGGTGCTCTTCGAAGGTCATGATCAGATAACGGGTATTTTCTATGGCCTTTTCAACGGTTAGATTTTGCAGATTTAGCCCCATCCCTTCGTATTGGCTCTCTTTTGCATCGATGTGCCAGAAGGAGTCTTGATTAAATAGAGCCCTGTAATAGGCATCGGTGCGGGCGATAATCGCAACGGCATCCATGACAGGTGTTGGATAAGAGAAGGGAAAGTTTTGAGGGAGTGTGCATTTTAAAAAATCTTCTACACTGATTTCGTTGATAAGACTCAGCTTTCCCTCTACGTGGTAGATTTCAAGGCTGCCGCAGTATTGCACGCCATCAATCAAAAATGTCGAGTTGACATCTTTGGGCACGATTTGCAGCTGAAAAATCCCTAGAAAATTTTCACCCCATTTGATGCCCTCTTTGTGTGGATAGAGGTAAAACCGTTTGCCCTTACGCACCGAACTCAACTTTTGCTCGTTTGCTGGATCAATGACCTGGAAAGAACCTCGGGCTTCGAGAAGAAATCCGTCTGACTCTTTATCAATTAAAACTTTGATCGTCGCTGGTTTTCCCTTTTTTTCAGAAGGACTCAAGAGCTCTTCCGACTCATGAGCATGCACGAGAAAGGTCAAGAAAAGACCCAAGATCGATGCAAAAAGGTTCACTAATTTTATCCTCCCTGTTTGGGTTTGTGAGAGTGACCCAAATGTTGAAAGGCTAACGGAGTCGCTTCCCTTCCCCTCGGGGTTCTTTTCAAAAGCCCTTGCATGATGAGAAAAGGCTCATTTACCTCTCTAAGCGAGGAGGGTTCTTCTCCGATGGCGGCCGCAATTGTGGTAATCCCGACAGGCCCTCCTTGATGCTGCTTAATGATGTGCTCTAGCAACCTTTTATCTATCTCATTAAGGCCTCGGTAGTCAATATCCAACATTTCAAGAGCGCTTCTGGTCGATAGCTTATCCAAACAGCTGTTGGTGCGCATCTGAGCATAATCTCTGACCCATTTGAGCAGGTTATTGGCAGTTCTCGGGGTTCCACGGGAGCGAATAGCGATTTCCATGAGTGAGCTCTGGTCAACCTCGACAGTCAGGATGGAGGAGGAGCGTCTCAAAATCTCTGAAAGCACCTCGGGGGAGTAGTAGTCGAGCCGGTTTGTCATAGCAAAACGGGAGAGAAACGGTTGACTTAAAAGACCGAGTTGCGTGGTTGCTCCAACCAGCGTGAACTTTTCTAATATGACCCGTACAGTGCGGGCGTGCGGGCCAGAGTCTAAGAGGACATCGATCGAAAAATCTTCCATCGCAGAGTAAAGATACTCTTCGATAGGGCGGCTCAACCGGTGCACCTCGTCGATAAAGAGCACATCCCCTTTCTTCAAGTTTGTCAAGATGCCAGCCAAGTCGGCCGGCTTCTCGAGTGATGGGCCAGATGTGACGAAGAGGTTCGTTCCCAGTTCTTTGGAGATGATAAAGGCGAGTGTTGTTTTTCCAAGTCCTGGAGGACCATAAAACAGATGGTGACCAAGGCACTCTTGTCGCTTTTTTGCCGCGCCGATAGTCACCTCTAAACGTTCGCGCACTTGATTTTGTCCAATGAATTCACCAAGAGAGACCGGGCGCAGCTTTTTTTCTAGTTTTTGGTCTTTCTGAGCCCAGGAGGAGGAAGAGATGGAGTGTTTATCCATAGAATAAAGGTGTCCACATATTGATCAAAGTATGAAAAAATAGTAGCAGGAAAAGGATTTCACACGCTATATCTATTTATTGCACCTAAATAAAAAACGATCAAGGTATTTAAGATGGCTCTCAAGTCAGATCAGTGGATCCGTAAAATGGCTCTCGAAAAGGGAATCATAGAACCCTTTGTCGAAGACCAAGTTTGTAGAAAAGAAGAAAATAGAGTGATCAGCTACGGTTTGTCTAGCTATGGGTATGACATCCGTGTCGCTTCCCACTTTAAGGTGTTTACAAATGTCTATAATTCGGTTGTCGATCCGAAAAATTTTAGAGAGGACGCGTTTGTTGATATCGAAGATAGCAAGTGCACGATTCCCCCCAACTCGTTTGCCTTGGCTGTCAGTTTGGAGTATTTTCGTATTCCACGTGATATCTTGACCATCTGTATCGGAAAGTCGACCTACGCTCGGTGCGGAATTATTGTGAACGTCACCCCTTTTGAACCGGATTGGGAGGGGTATGTTACCTTGGAAATTTCGAATACCACCCCCCTTCCCGCGGTCATTTACGCCAATGAGGGGATCGCCCAAGTGCTCTTCTTAGAGACAAGCGAGGTGTGCAAAACATCTTACGCCGATCGCGCTGGAAAGTATATGAATCAGGTTGGGATCACCGCCCCTTTGATGTAAGAAAAAGATGCATCGAAAACTCAAATTTCTCAGGAAAAATAGAGGCAAATTTCTTGCTTTTTTCTTCAAGAACTGGTGGGTTGCTCTTTTTTCTGCCCTTGCATTTGCTCTCTATTTTCAAGCTTCACAACGGAAAGATCAGCTTGCCTTTTCACTCGAAAAGAGGGTGGTTGCTCTAAAAAAAGGGAGGGAAAGGGCGCTCAAAGAGAAAGAGGAGCTTGAGCTTAGAATCCAATCAGAAGAAGAGGACATTGAACTGACAATCCTTACCTTAAAAAAAAAGTTGGGTATGGTCGAAGAGGGGGAGACAAAGGTAATTTTTATAAAGAGAACTTAAAGTGACTTTTGGATTGATCCTTCTTCTCGCTTTTCTCATCGGAGTATCAGGGATGCTCTCAGCTTCAGAAACGGCCCTTTTCTCCCTCTCTTCTATGAGGGTGCGTGCGTATCGGTATGAGAGTGATCCCCGACTTAAGCTGATTGCGAAACTCTTGTCTGAGCCACGGAAGTTGCTTGTCACCATTCTCATGCTCAACGTTTTGGTCAACATCTTGATCCAAAATGTGGCGTCTGGTCTTTTTCACACCTTCTCAAGTTGGTTTCTTTCTGTTGGCGTTCCTCTCATTCTCGTTTTGATATTGGGTGAAGTGATTCCCAAATCGCTCTCTTACCCGATGAACAGTTGGATTTCCTACCGTGTGGCTCCCCTCATTCGGTTTATGGAAATGGTTTTAAAACCTATACGGGATTTCATTACCTGTGTGACAAATGGGGTCTTCCGCTTTTTTTTCTTCTTTCTCAAGACCGAAAAAGAGATTTCAGTCGAAGAGTTGAAGCATGCGCTTCACACCTCAAAAAAGAGAGGAACCCTTTCCCAAACAGAGGCGAACCTGGTGCGAGGCTACCTCAACTTGGAAGAAAATTTGGTCAAAGAATTGATGTGTCCAAGAGGAGAGGTGCTCTTTTTTGACATCAACGACCCCCTTTCGAAACTGGTCGATCTTTTCACTGATAAAGAGTGCACCCGGATTCCCGTGTGCAATCGCTCTATCGAGAATCTGCTCGGCATCATCACAAGTGGGAGTTTCTTTTTGCATCAAAGTCTCATAAAAAGGGCGCACGATCTGATCCCTTTTTTGAGAAAGGTTCACTTTATTCCCGAGTCGATGCCCTGTCGCATCGCCTTAAAAGAGCTTTACGAAAAAGAGGAGAGTATGGTGGTTGTCGTTGATGAATATGGACTCATCTCTGGTCTTTTAACTCTCGAGGATCTCGTTGAGGCAGTGATCGGTCAGATTGCAGATCGAAGGGATCAAAAGCCCCGCTACACCCGCTCTTCTAACGATATTCTCATTGCAAGTGGAAAAATGGAACTGACCGAATTTGAGGAGATCTTCGATATCCATTTGGAAAGCCCGAGCAACATGGCAACTCTAGGTGGCTGGTTAACAGAGCAGATGGGAGATATCCCCAAAAATGGAGCGAGGTATCAAACGCACCACTTTCTCTTTCATGTCCTCTCATCCGATGTTAATCGCGTGCGCCGTATCTACATCCGCCGCCTGCGTCAAGAAAAGAAAAAAAAGGGGAAAAAAGAGAGTGAGTGATTCGTGGCGTTATTTTCTTCTTCTCTTGCTTATCGCCCTTGTAGTTCAGGGTTTTTATTCGATGCTCGAAATGGCGTGCGTCTCTTTCAATCGGGTGCGTCTGCAATACTACGTGAGTCAGGATAAGATCCGAGCTAAATGGGTTGATCGACTTCTCAAAAGCCCCTCTCACCTGTTTGCAACAACGCTCATCGGTGCAAACGCTGCAATGCAATTTGGCTCTGAATGTGCTCGTCGCCTCTACGCATCGCTCGGACTCAACCCAGACTGGTCAGCCCTCTCTCAGGTCTTCATCGTGCTGATATTTGCCGAACTCTCTCCCATGTTTGCCGCCCGTCGCTTTGCTGAGAGGATCTCTATGTTGGGCATCCCCCTCCTC
>JANQSR010000035.1 GCA_028279205.1 Simkania sp. | reverse complement strand
GAAGTATTTGCAAGCCTGGTTCCGAAAAAGGCCGATAGGCCTAGCCGATCCTATTCGAGAGCGCTATCGAAGTGCCACTTTCCAATCATAATTTCCTTAAGCGAGTCATGGGGAGTACAGCAATCCCATGAGTTTTTAAGGACGTACCTTTTTCTTGAAAATCGGTTCAAGAAAAGAAAAAAAGATCACAAAATAGTTGCTTTTTTTTTTTTAATGTTTCAGAATGATAATAATAAATTTGTCGTTCTGAAAAAAATAGACACTTTGTACACACAATATTTTGGCCCCGTTTCTAGAGAAAAATTAACAGATATCTTGAAAGTTTTGGAGCAAGCGGCTCATCTGCTGAAAAGAGGGGATCTTGTCGCAATCCCCACAGAGACCGTTTACGGGCTAGCCGCATCCGCTTTAGATGAAAAAGCGTTAGAGCGTGTGTACACGGTTAAAGGAAGGGATAAAAGTGTTGCTCTTTCTGTCCAGATTTCTACCTCTCAACAGCTCCCACTTATTGCAAGAGAGGTTCCTTTTGAATTTGAGAAATTGGCCTCCCACTTTCTGCCTGGTCCGTTAACAATTGTTTTGAAGAAAAATCGTTCTATTTCCGATCTGATAACGGCTGGAAGGGATACGGTTGCCGTGCGCCTTTCTTCTGATAAGATCGCTGAAAAAATTGTTGAGCTCGTTGGGTGTCCGATTGCGCTCTCTTCGGCAAATCTATCAGGGCGCTTGAGCCCCACTTGTGTTGAGCATGTCTTGGAAGATCTTGAAGGGAAGATAGCGGGCGTTGTTGATGGGGGCGAGACCCTTTTTCGATTAGAGTCGACGATCATCTCGCTAGAAGACCCCAAAAAACCAGCTCTCCTCCGGTTTGGAGTGGTCGACAAGGGGGCTATTGAAGAGATTTTGAAGTGCACCCTCACCGTTGATCCGAAAGCCCTAAAGAATCAAACTTCTCACTCTCGCTTGAGGTTTTAAGTGATGTTTGAGATTCAGCATCTGATTACCATACTCAATAGATGGGTGTGGGGGTTCCCTCTCTTGATCCTTTTACTCCTCGTTGGTGGCTACTTGACAGTTTGCACGCGTGGTCTACAGTTTCGTCGACTTTGGTATGCACATAAATGCGCATTCAGATCTCAAGATGAGAACTCTAAGGGGGATATCAGTCATTTTCAGGCTCTCATGACAGCCCTTGCCGCAACGATTGGAATTGGAAGTATTACAGGTGTTGCCACGGCAATTTCAGTCGGTGGGCTAGGCTCTCTTTTTTGGATGTGGCTCGTTGCACTTTTGGGAATGGCAACCAAGTATAGCGAGGCCATTTTGGCTGTCAAATACCGAGTCATCGATAAAAGTGGCGGGATGTGTGGCGGTCCGATGTATTACCTCGAAAGGGGACTCAAAAAGAAATGGCTGGGAAAACTTTTTGCCTTTTTTGCCCTGATGGCATCTTTGGGTATAGGGAATATGGTTCAATCTCACTCAGTCTCCGATGCGATGCGCCTTTTTAACATTCCAAATGTCTGGACAGGGATCATCCTTTCATTATGTGTGGGAATTGCGACAATCTCGGGAATTAAAAGCATTGGCCGTATTTGTTCGATCTTAGTTCCCGCAATGGCTTGTTTTTACATCGCAGCTGGACTCTTGGTCATTTTTCTCAATATCAAAGCGGTCCCTTCGGCTTTTGTTTTGATCTTTAAAACTGCCTTTTCTGGTCAGGCGGCGATAGGGGGGTTTGTCGGTTCAACGGTGATGATGGCCATCCAATCTGGGGTTTCTGAGAGTCTCTTTTCGAGTGAAGCGGGAATGGGAAGCTCCTCCATTGCAGCGGCAGCGGCCAAGACGGATACGCCTGGGCGTCAAGCTCTCGTTTCGTTGTGTTGTGTCTTTTTAACAACAGTGGTTGTTTGCACAATCACAGGGCTTGTGATCGCTTTATCGGGTCTTTTTGGCGTTTTAGGTTCTGATGGAAAACAGCTCAACGGTTCTGCGCTTGCGCTGCGTGCTTTTGATCAGATGATTCCCTATGGAGGGATTATTTTAACGGTTGCCATTTTCCCTTTTGGGTACTCTACTATATTGGGGTGGGCTTACTACGGAGAGAAAAGTATTGCGTACCTCTTTGGAGCTCGCTTTATTAAGATCTACCGCATTTTCTTCATGCTTTTAATCCTTCCTGGAGCTATCCTGAGTCTGGAGTTTGTTTGGGGGTTTTCAAATTTGATGAACGGTCTTATGGCTTTTCCCAACCTATTCGGTCTATTTCTACTTGCTGGGGTCGTTGCAAAAGAGACCAAACTTTTTGAAAAGCGACTAAAACAAGAAGAATCACCGATCAAATAAACAGTTTAACTGGAACCATCCTTCTTTTTTTCTTGATCTTTTTCATAAATTTAATTAAACAAGGACGTACAAATTATGATTACAGGTGTGGGAAACAATCCGAATCCCGATAGATATGGTCACCATTAAACCAGTTGTCCTAAACAAGACTTGAACTTACAGTCACCCGTTATCCAACAGTACTTTTTGTCCGATTATGTCTTGTCTATAACACTCTTAAACCATTCAAGTTGTTCTTTCAGAAAATGGTTCTGATTTTGAAGAAATCTATTTGAAGTTCCTCATTTTCTTTCTTAAAGCGTTCTATTATAGCTTTTTGTACTGCGTTCATCGCACATGATTATACCAAAAAAACTTCTTGAGACCAAATAAAAATCAACTTTATTTCAGGGAAAATCGAGGGTTTAACCGTTTTGGTTTGATCCCCTCAAGCAAGCAAAAAACTTCTCTTTTTGTGATTGAACTATTCCCTAGTGATCCCAAAGGGAAACTCCCTTCTTCTAGGCGTTTGTACCAGATCACAAAACCTTCTAAATCCCAGTGCATGATTTTCATCAAGTTGCGTCGCCGATTAAGAAATATAAAGTAAGCTCCACTAAGAAGTTCATTGGGAAAGG
>JANQSR010000024.1 GCA_028279205.1 Simkania sp. | reverse complement strand
AAAAACTCATGGCATTACTGTACTTCCCGTGAATCGCGTAAGGAAATTTATGATTGGAAAGTGGCACTTCGATAGCGCTCTCGAATACGATCGGCTAGGCCTATCGGCCTTTTTCGAAACCAGGCTTGCAAATACTTCCAAAAGTTCTCACCCAGTCGGTAACAAGTTTGCTTCAATGTCATCAGACTGTCACGAAACGATTTCCCTTCTTCGCTTTTTGTGCTCCCAGAAATGTTTCTGAACTTCACCATCCCCCTGATATCCCGCTCACTATCATTGCTTACGCAGTGGTAATCCTGGATGTTCTAAGGGTTTGAATCTCTTCTCGATAATCTCTGAAGGTATTGAGTACTTCACTTAACTTTTGGGCTATTTACACTCATTGTTGTCAGTGCCTCGTAGGCTTTCAGCACCTGCTCTTTGCCTGTTTGTGTAACCGATGCTTCCTTGACCCGGTCATATAGTGACCATGCCGATTAATAAATATAAAAGTTAAAATTAAGTTGATTTTAACTCGCTTCTAGTTCAATCTCTATTTTTAAAACATCAAATAAAACCAATCGAATATGAAAGGAGGAGTTTTTTCTAATGAATGCTATACAATCTACCAACTGTACGTCAGAAGACCTAAGAGCCGCTTCCACAGGTCGCTCAAATCAAGAACCAAAGCTTGAGAAAAAAGTCAAATCGCTCGCTTCCTCCTTATTAAATAGAACGCCTCTTTTGCCTTCCACTTCTTACCTTTGTCCGACAACAACCAATCCTGCTGAGTGCAAGCAAGCGGATCCTTACCGAGACAATGGAGATAGTGTACAAGCAGCCACGAATTACAGTTTAGCAGCGGATGCTCTCCGAGAGAGTGGAGATAAGAAAGGAGCCGCCGAGCATTACAGGTTGGCCGCCAGGCGTTACAGTTTAGCAGCGCATGTTTACAAAGAATGTGGGCATAAGATAAAGGCCGCCGAGCATTACAGGTTGACCGCCGAGCATTACAGTTTAGCGGCGAATATTTTGAAAGAAAATAAAGATAGTAAAGGGGCCGCCGAGTGTTACGGTTTAGCAGCGTATGCTTACAAAGAAGGTGGGCATGAGGAGGCCACCGAGCATTACAGGTTGGCCGCCAATCATTACAGGTCGACCGCCAAGCATTACAGTTTAGCGGCGGACACTTTCAAAGAAAATAAAGATAGTGAAGGAGCCGCCGAGTGGTACAGTTTAGTAGCGTATGCTTACAAAGAAGGAGCGTATGCTTACAAAGAATGTGGGGATAAGATAGAGGCCGTCGAGTGTTACAGTTTAGCAGCGCATGCTTACAAAGAATGTGGGCATAAGAAAGAGGCCGCCGAGCATTACAGGTTGGCCGCCAAGCTTTGCAGGTTAGAGGCGGATACTTTCAAAGAAAATAAAAATAGTGAAGGGGCCGCCGATTGGTACAGTTTCGCAGGGTATGCTTACAAAGAATGTGGGGATAAGAAAGAGGCCGCCGAATGTTACATTTCAGCAGCGTGCGAATGTTACATTTCAGCTCCCATTTCCTTTGTGACTACCCCTTCGCTTAAAAACGAAGGCTTCTAGGGATTGATACCCAGACCATCTAGCCCGAGGGTCAAAATAAGTGTAGTGAATGGTCTGGAAAAAGTCAACGGCAGCTTTTCATCCCGTCCCTGAACGGAGGGGCTTTTCGCTCGTCGCAGGTAAATAGCCCCAAGCTTTTCCATGGCTATAGGATCGCCTTGCATTTCTGCTCTTTTGGCCTCCGCTTTCGGTAATCCGAACGATGGATAAGCGCTTTCTCCTGCTGCCAACTTGTGCCCACTTGGTGGCTTTTGCACTATCTCCTTTTTTGTCCCTTTTCACGTAGGAGTCCGCGAGCATTCTCATGTTTCGAAGCTAACATTTGCTTGACCCACCATGTTTTCGAATCTATCATTTTGTTGATCTGTAGATCTGACATTACTAGAAACATTATCACCTTAAAATCTTTATTTTTTTTCATTAAAAAATATTTTTAGTTAAACTTAATAAATAAATGGATTTTATTTCAATAAAAAAAACAGAAGAGCCTAATAATACCGTCAAGCACAAGGTTGAATGTGCAAAAACTGATGGCATCTGCTCTAAACTGGGCTATAGGCAAAATGGAAATCTCAGGAGCTTCGGTTCAAATGCACTGGAGTATCGTTCGCCAGATCAAAGGACTACTGTACGCTTAACACTCGCAAAAATTTTGAAGCACGGGAAATCTTTGTTTAAAAAAGTCTGTCTTCGGTTAAAATCTGGCGAAGATCACCCTCCTGATAAGGTGCTATATGAGACCTATACCAAGGTTGGCTATGTTGCAGCTTTTAGGGGGCGTTATCAGATTTAAAACAGGCTATTTAGATAGTGTAAATAATTTTTTTGGGAAAATTGAGCATATTATATATCCTGTATTTCTTTCAATTTTTTTATCTCTGTTTTATTGATGAATAAATAATTTATGTTTATAATACTATTACATAAAGGGGGATTTTATAATTTTTTTTTAATATGAGGCTTTCTATGAATAAAAAAGAGGATAATAAGGACTCTCTTGTCCGTTTAATTGCGAAACAAGAAAGCAAGTTAGACTTCATGGAATCAGAATTAATTTACTTAAACCATCTGCTTGTCCGTCTTGGATTTTCCAAGGGAATTGTAACGTTGAAAGAGACAGCGGAAGAACTTCTTCAAACAACAGATGGAACTTTCTAGATTCAAGTTTTGAAGGTTTTGCAAAACTGTCTCGATTTTTGTTGATTTTTCGATTGAATTATTCTAGATTGTTAAGTCATTAGAGGAGGATTCCATGCCGAAATTGATTTTTAACGATGACAAAACCGTCAATCTAGAAGAGGACAGTCCCATCAAATCACATTGTGAGGAGGCTGGTATCCCTTTCGGTTGTGAAGAGGGAGTATGTGGAACCTGTGTGATTGAAGTTGAAGAGGGGATGGAGCATCTTTCAGAGTTTACACAGGAAGAGATCGACTTTCTCGGAGATCAAGATACGGAACGGCTCGCATGCCAGTGTAAAATAAAGGGTGGTTGTGTCAAAATCAAGTATTAGGAGCTCCTCTCACCCGATTACTCTCCCTTAATTTAGGATTGTTCATTTTATGAAGACTCAAAAGAAAATACCTATTACCCGAGACATGACGATCAATGACATCTTTGTTCATTACCCCGAGAAAGGGCAAAGTTTGGCTCAGGAGATGACAAACGCAGGTCTTCACTGCGTTGGCTGCCAGGCTGCGACCTGGGAGACCCTAGAAGTTGGGATGCTCGGGCACGGATTTGCAGACGAAGATGTAGATCGTCTGGTCACTTGCTTGAATGAAATTGTCGAAAGACAAGTCGATACAGAGGGGATCACTCTCACAGAGAGAGCGGCAGATCATTTCAAGTCAATTTTGGAGAAAGATGGCAAGAAGGGGTGGGCTCTCCGTTTTACAGACAAGCCTGGGGGTTGTGGGGGTTTTGAATATGTTCTGGATTTTTCGGAAAAAGCTCTAGAGGATGATACGGTTTTCACATCTCACGGGGTAAAGATTCACGTAAGGAGAAGCAAGCTAACCCGTCTTTTGGGCTCTGAAATTGATTATCTCGACGGTCTGATGGGAGCTGGTTTCAAAGTAACAAATCCAAATGTCAAGGGTTCTTGTAGCTGCGGTCACTCCCAAAGCTATTAGTATCATTACGCCTGTAAGTTCATCCAAGGTTTAATACTCATTATGATAAACCCCATCAAGCAGAGATTCTCACCAAGCTTGCTCAATGACCAGGATCCCTGCAAAGTTATGATTTAAATTTTAAATATGTGTAAACTGTTGGCTTCGTGTGGTTATTTTACTACCCCTCTTAAAGCACTTCTTAGGCTAGCTAGAATTTAACTTTGCAGGGATCCTGCCAAAGGATCAGGAAGCATCTTCAATTGTAAAGTCGCACCCCTTCTCGACCAGATCATCGATGAAGTTTAGGTTGTACTCTCCTGAGATAAATTCGGGGCGAAGTAACATGTATTGGTGGAAGGGAATCGTCGATTCAACACCGCCGATGTGAAACTCTTTGAGAGCCCTTTTGGAAATGCAGACAGCCTCTTGCCGATCTCTTCCCTTCACGATCAGTTTTGCAATCAGCGAATCGTAATAGGGAGGGATTCGGTACCCTGAATAGCAGGCGCTATCGACACGAACGCCAGGGCCTCCAGGAGGGATGTAGTACTCCAAAAGACCAGGTGATGGAATAAACTTGTTAGAGGGGTTTTCTGCGTTGATCCGAAACTGAAAGACGTGCCCATCAAAATGGACATTTTTTTGTTTGTAGGTGAGCTTTTCCCCCATCGCCATCTGAATCTGCTCTTTTAAAAGATCAATCCCAGTGAGATCTTCTGTCACTGTGTGTTCGACTTGGATCCGCGTATTGACCTCCATGAAGAAAAAGTTCTTCTTCTCATCGAGCAGAAACTCAACCGTTCCCACCGTATGGTAATTGGCAGCTTTTGCAATGTTGATTGCCGCCTCTCCCATCTTCTTTCTGATGTGGGGTGTCAACGCGGGGCTTGGGGTCTCTTCGATCAGCTTCTGACGCCGCCGTTGAATAGTGCAATCCCTCTCTCCAAGGTGGATATAGTTGCCATACTTATCCCCTAAAATTTGAACTTCGATGTGGCGGGGGTTGAGGATCATCTTCTCTAGGTAGACATCGGAGTTTCCAAAGCTCACCTCAGCCTCTGCACGAGCGGCCGACAATTTGTGCACAAAATCATCTGGGTTATCAGCAATCCGAATCCCCTTACCCCCTCCGCCCAAAGAGGCTTTTATAAAGAGGGGAAAGCCGATCTTTTTGGCTTGTGCTAAGGCATTGGAATCAGAGTCAACCACACCGCTTGATCCTGGTATGACAGGGCAGCGCGCTTTTTTTGCCACCGCTTTTGCCTGAGCCTTGTCCCCAAGCAGGCCAATTGTTTTGGGCGTTGGGCCGATAAAGATCAAACCGCAAAGTTTACAAATCGAAGCAAAGTTGCTGTTTTCACTCAAAAAACCATACCCTGGATGGATCGCATCTGCCCCCGTGATTTCACAGGCTGAAAGAATATTAGAACTTTTTAAGTAAGAGTGCAGGGCGGGAGGATTGCCAATACAGATAGCCTCATCTGCATGCAAAACATGCAGAGCATGAGCATCCGCCTTCGAGTAGACAGCGACTGTTTTAAGCCCGAGATCGTGACAGGCTCGAATGATACGCACCGCAATTTCACCCCGATTGGCAACGAGCACCTTTTTCATGTTTTGACCTTGAAAAGTGGCGTTCCAAACTCAACGGGATGCATGTTATCGACACAAATCTCTACAATCTCGCCCTGTTTTCCCGCTTTGACTTCGTTCATCACTTTCATCGCCTCAATGATGCACACAACACTCTCTTCAGATACGGTATCGCCAACACGAACGAACGGGGGCTCGCCAGGAGCTGAAGAGGAGTAAAACGTTCCCACCATAGGAGATTCGATCTTATAGGAATCATCTTGGGGTTTTGCGCTTAGCTTGAGTTCCTCTTCCTGTCCCTTCTTTAAGACATGAAGAGGGGGAGTGCTCTTTTCCCTGAACTTTTGAACTGGAGGGTGATCCTCTACGTGCTCACTTGAGGCTTTTTCTAACTCGAGTGTAGACCCATCTTTCTTTTTCAAAGAGATGCGACTAAACCCCTTCTCGGACATCGCTTCCATCAACTCTTTAATCGCTTCTAAATCCACTTGAGTGCCCTCTTTTATTTTCTAAATACGTTGCACATATTCACCCACATGGGTATCCACTTTTATGACGTCACCAATCTCGACGAAAAGGGGAACTTCCACCCTTGCCCCCGTCTCTAGAAGGGCAACTTTACTCGCATTGGCAACAGAGATTTTTGACTCGAGCTCTTCTAATTTCATCACCATCAACTCTAGGAATTGTGGCAATTCGATGGAAAAGACCGTATCCCCATAAAACATCGCTTTAAGGTGGATGCTCTCTTTTAAATAGTTCACCTTATCCCCCACAACTGATACAGGCACGAGCACCTCTTCTAGTCGATGGATGTCCAGAAATAAATGGTTTTTCCCTTCTAAATACAAATACTCTAAAGAGCGCTCACTCAAAGCAACCTCTTCGATGGGCTGATCAACTTGGAAGTTTTTTTCGATCATTTTACCCGAAATCAGATCTTTGAGTTTTGTCTTGATGAACGAAACCCCTTCGGCCACCGTCACACCCGTGCTAAGCTCTACGCGATAGATCTTCCCATCAACTGATAGAGTCATCCCTGGAGAGATGTGATTATTCGTTGTCATGTCAAACTGTCATTTTAAAGCTTTGGACGATCAAGCCGATCTCCCTTAAATCTAGGATGGTATAATCTACATCCCTTTTAAATCCAGTATTACCAAGCCCTCTTCCCCATTTCATTTGAACTGTCGTATATCCAAGTTCTTTAGCTGGAGTTAGATCGAATGAAATGCGATCCCCACACACCAAAATAAACTCTGGAGAAATGTCGACCTTTTTTGCAATCGATGCATAAACATTTTTTTTGCTCTGATAAACGCCCCCTCTCTTCTCGCAAAAGCAGATATGGCTAAAAAATTTAATGGGGATCTCAGCACATCTGATCTTCTCTTCTTGCACCCTTTTTTTTCCCCTTGTGACAATCGCAAGATGATGAGATTGTGCAAGCTCATCTACCGTTTCAAGGGCATGGCTTAGTGGTTTGGCATAACTTAAGTAAGTGGGCTTTTCGTAAACCTCTCGAATCGCCACGTCATAATAGCTTTCAGGGGCATCCCACTCTTTCAAGAAGAGGGCAAGAGCCTGATTTGCATTGCCAACGGTTTGGTTTAACTCTGTTAATCTTTGATAGGCGGTCTCAAAATCGGCGCACTCAAGTCCCCGATTCCGCAAGAAAGACAAACTTTTTTTTAACAAATGGGGAGTGATCGTTCCTGAAGTATCGATCAGTGTGTCATCGAGGTCAAAGATGATTAACAATTTTTACAATCTCTTTTGTTACTTGTGTTGAGTTGTGCCTGATTAGGCTCCGCTTTAAAAGGGTATCACCCTCTCCCTTTTTCTCCACCTCTCCCAAGAGTGGGGCTAAAACGACACGTGGATCTTCCATATCGTTTTCGACAAGTTCCCCTTCGGTTGCGTACCTTTCAATCAGTTCTGGTTCAGGTTTTTGGTTGTTGACCAAGATATAATCAAAGACATCTTTTCCTATAAAGCGTACAACCTCCCGATGATAGTCACTTACTTTAAACCCTGTCGTCTGTCCAAGACGGTTCATGAGATTGCACACAAAGACCGTTTTGGCATCGGTTTCACAAACCGCCTGGCTAAGCCCTCTGACGAGCAAATTCGGGATGATCGATGTGTGCAACCCTCCAGGACCCATCACAATCAGATCGGCACTCCGAATCTCATCTAGTGCGCGCGGATTTGCCTGCGGAAAGGGCTCTAAGAAGATGCTCTCATACCCCTTGTCAATCTCTTCAGATAGATAAATCTCTTTCTCCCCTTCGAGAATTTTCCGGTTTTTCAAGATCATCTTAAGACGCACCTCATGCATCGTGACGGGAATCACTTTTCCCTTGATATATAAAATGCGACCAACCTCTTCGACAGCCTTTTCAAAACTCCCGGTCACTTTTTCTAAGACTGATAAAAGTAGATTGCCAAAACTATGCCCCCCAAGCCCTCCATTTTCAAAACGGTAGTTCATCACGCTCCGCATGAGACGGGAGGAATCAGACATTGCAACCAAACATTGACGCACATCTCCAGGGGGCAAAACGCCGAGCTCGTCCCTTAAAACCCCCGTGCTCCCTCCATCATCTGCCATCGAAACGATAGCCGATAGGTCAAGACCGTAATTTTTTAACCCCCTCAAAACTGCAAAGTTTCCCGTACCCCCTCCCATGACCACAACTTTTTTCACACGCGTTTTCCTCTAAGGATTCCAATCTTTTTCTTCATATCTCCCTCAAAGAGATAGGTTCCAGAAACGAGATGATTGGCTCCTGCTTGAACACACAAAGGAGCGGTGTGCGCATCGACTCCCCCATCTACTTGAATTGCAAAAGGGGGGAGTCGATCTTCAGATTTTTGATCCTCTTTGGGCACTTTGCCCCCTTGCCTAATGTTTAATTGGTCGCAGATTAGACGTGTGAATCTGACCTTATCAAGCACTTGCTCGATAAAAGACTGCCCTCCGAAACCCGGCTGAACCGTCATGAGCAAAATCTTATCACATTTATTGAGATACTTAGGGATGAGTGACTCGGTTGTCTGCGGACAAAAGGCAAGGCCTGCTTGGATGTTGCATCTACGAATATAGCTCAAAGTATCTTCAACGTCCTCCGTTGCTTCAATGTGAAACGTGATGCAGTCTGCTCCATTTTCAACCAAACGTTCCACATAGTCGTAAGGTTGGTAGACCATGATGTGAACATCGAGAAAGAGGTTTGTAGACCGATTGATCGCCGCAAGTGCTTTGGGACTGAGGGCGAGGTTCGAAACAAAGTGACCATCCATGATGTCGAAATGGATCGCATCCGCGCCAGCAT
>JANQSR010000051.1 GCA_028279205.1 Simkania sp. | reverse complement strand
CCGTGCATAAAAGGGTTAAGGTAACGATCTGTTTTGCTTGCAAATTTTATCTATGACACAGTTAAATGAACACTCCCTTTATGAACGGTCTCAACCTCTCGAAATTTCCAGTTTTATTGGGTATACACATGAGCAATCGATTCATACATAAACGGATTGTTTCTATATCTATTTTTGCCATTGCCGCTGGTGCACTGTTGTACTTGCTAAAAGCGTCTGGTAGCAGTGTATCTCAACCTACTTGTGCTTTTTGCGATAAAACGGTCATTAATCGGCAGAAGTTTTATGAAGACCGGTTTGTCATAGTCATGTGCACTCATCAGCCTATCGTTTCAAGTCACTTTCTCATTATACCTAAAAGACATGTTGAGCGATTGGAATTGCTCACTCAACAGGAACTCACCCATGTACATCAAGCAATCGAAAAAGTACGCCAAGCATCTCAATCTATCTTTGAAACATCCCCCTATTTTATCCATCAAAAAAATGGCCGAGAGGTTGGACAAAGCGTTCCCCACGTACACTTTCACTTTATCGGGAAGCGCCCTGGCGATAACTCTACGGTCAGGTTCGTAGCAAAGATGATTTGGGCATATCTGCGCGGACCGGTCTCCCCTGAAAAAATGCAAAAGGTTATTGAAAAAATGAGACCAGCTATGGATGTAAAGCTCTCAGCCCCCTAAAGCGAATATGACGGCCTCGATTTACCGAAAATTTTTGCTTGATTGAATCTTTTTTACGCTCACCTTAGCTTGCCAGCCCATCCCAACTTGCCTCTCAGAGTTTCGAAAAAGTCGGTTCGATCGAGGTGAACAAGCTCAAATTTTTTGGCGCTTTTTCTCAGCGTGATCGCCTCTCCTGTTTGCAGCTCAAAACGGAATAGACCATCTGTTACAACTTCAATCGGTTTGTATTTGCTTAAATATTCGATACGAATCTCGGCCGGTGTGAGCACAATGGGACGGTTAGAAATCGTGTGAGGGCAAATAGGGGTTAAGACAAAAGCTTCGATCTCTGGGCTGATAATAGGACCTCCTGCAGCTAAAGAGTAAGCGGTTGACCCGTTTGCTGTCGCTAAAATAACTCCATCCGCCTCAAATGTGTTGAGATACCGATCACCCACATAGATCGCTATTTCAATCAGACTGGGGTTTTTGGCTCGGTGCAAGACGCAATCATTCATGGCAAAAAAGTCTTGTCCGCTTGGAGAGGATCCTTCAATCATGATGCGCCCCTGAACGGAGAATTTTTCATTGACCAAATCCTCTAAGCAAGCAATGAGGTTGGTGACTTGGACATCTGCCATAAACCCCAAGTGACCTAAATTAATTCCCAAGGTGGGTGCACTTAGATTTTTATAGGCGTGAGCGATGCGTAAAATGGAGCCATCGCCCCCCATCGTGATGAGAAGCTCTACCTCTTTAGAGTTGACAGAGGAGAGAGGGGGCATATTGAAATGGTCTGCTTTATCATCTTCAACCACAACCTTGATATTTTTCTTTCGCAAAAATGTCGCAACCTCTTTTGCGAGGTTTTTAAAATAGGGCTTTTCTACTTTTGGAAAAATGGCGACCGTTTTCATTCAACTCTTGCAGTTTGTTTGACCCATGTTTCTAATACCTTTTTTGTCATCGTTTCGGGAGACAAGCCGACTGTTTCAAGCAGATCCTTATAGCTTCCGTGTTGCAAAAAGTCGTCGGGCACTCCAAAATTCCAAACGGTCAGATGCCCTAACTTTTCACGGAGGATCAATGAATTGACGAGTGAACCCATCCCTCCTTGAAGCGCATGCTCTTCGATCGTGATAATACCATGTGTCTTAGAAAAGGAGTTAACGAGAAGCTCTTCATCGAGAGGTTTTACGAAAATAGGATCGATAACGCTCGCCTCGATTCCCTCGATGAGCAAAAGATCGCGCATCTTCAGGGCACTCTCTACCATATGTCCGAGAGCAACAATTGTGAGATCTTTGCCTTCTTTGATGATCTGTCCCTTGCCAAAGGGGAGTTTTTCGACAGGCTCTTCACTCTCTGTGGTAGCCAAGTTCGGATAGCGGATCGCTGTTGGGCATTTCCAGTCGAACGCGCTTTCTAAAAGAGATTTTAAAAGAGCCCCATTTCGAGGCTGCGTGATCACCATATTTGGCATGGCACTCAAAAAACTGATGTCATAAATGCCTTGCGCTGTCACACCATCTCCAGTCGCAAGCCCCGCGCGATCAATCACAAAAAGGAGGGGCACTTTCTGAACACAAACGTCGTGATAAACATTGTCGAAAGCGCGCTGCAAAAATGTCGAATAGACACACACAATCACCCTGAGTTTACCTCCATGGCTAATTCCGCCTGAGTAAGTGACAGAATGTCCCTCTGCAATGCCCACATCAATACACCGGTCTGGAAACCGTTTCATAAAAACATCAAGACAAGAACCGACGGGCATGGCAGGGGTTATAGCAACGATACTTGTATCTTTTTCTGCCAAAGAGAGGATGTGTTTGCCAAAAACCTTAGGGAATGTCGGCTTGGGATTCTTGGATGGATGAAATTTGCCTGTTTTGGGATCAAAAGGCTTGGCTCCGTGATAAGGCGTGGGAAATTTAATAGCGTTTTTCATCCCCTTACCTTTGATGGTTAGCACATGAACCAGGATAGGAGTCTCTTGGTTTTTCAGTGAGTCAAACGTTTCAACAAGTTTCTCAATGTTGTGACCATCAACAGGTCCCACATATTTTAGTCCAAACTGCTCAAAGAAAGGGGCTGTGCTCATGAGACTTTTTAAAGATTCTTTCAACCGATTTTTATTAGTTTTCAGCACCTGTGAAAAGCCAGGGATCTTGGAAAGGATCGCATGGAGCTTATCGTAAATGCGACAAGTCGTCGAGCCTTTTAAGAAACGACCGAGAATGTTTGTCACAGCCCCAACATTTTCTGCGATCGACATGGCATTGTCGTTTAGAATGACCATAAAATTTTTGAGTTTTTGGGGAAGATTGTTCATGGCTTCCAAGGTCAATCCGCAGGTTAAAGCGGCATCACCTAAGATGGGCAAGATGTAGTGCTCTTTTTTATTCAAGTCTCGGTTTTTTGCAAGACCAAGAGCAAGTGAGAACGCATTACCAGCATGACCTGCATAAAAATGATCATGGGGGGATTCTTCTGGATGGGTGAAGCCACAGATGCCCTCTGTTTGACGGATGGTATGAAATCGTGAGTTGCGACCTGTGAGCATCTTGTGGGGGTAGCACTGATGCCCTACATCGAAGATCAGCTTGTCAGTGGGGGAATCGAACACCCTGTGAAGAGCAACCGTTAGCTCAACAATACCCAAGTTGGAAGAAAGATGCCCACCCGTCTT
>JANQSR010000194.1 GCA_028279205.1 Simkania sp. | reverse complement strand
TTGTTTCTGCTCTTGTCGTCATGCTCTCCATTAAACTATCAAATTAAAATTCGAAAAAGGAAAAAATAGTCACTTCTCGAGATTTATTCAGAAAAGGGCCCTTTCGGCAATCTTGAAGAGCTCGAACGCATTGCGTCGCGTGGCGGTGGCAACCTCTTCTAATGAGAACCCTTTGACTTGCGCGATCTGCTCAGCCGTTTCGACTAAAAAGCTCGGCTCATTCTGTTTGCCCCTTCTGGATTGAGGGGCAAGATAGGGAGCATCTGTTTCGATCAGGATGCTTTTGAGCGGAACATTTCGAACAACTTCACGTAAGCTCTCCGATTTTTTAAAAGTCACGATTCCACTAAATGAGAGAAGCCACCCCCGCTTTATCACCTCTTCAGCCTCTTCTAATGTTCCCGTAAAACAGTGCAAAACAGCACCCCCCTCTCTGTATTCCTCATCGGCGATGGCAAAAAGATCTCTGAAAGCATCGCGACAGTGAATCACAACGGGAAGGGCGGAGCTTTTAGCGAGCTTGAAATAGCGCCTCAAAAAGAGTTGCTGGAGTTTCTTCGGAGAGTGTTCATAGTGGTAGTCAAGCCCCGTCTCACCGATAGCGACGAGTTTGCCATCTCGCGCCGCTTTTTCAAATTTAGGAAAGTCGAGCTCTCCCGTTTTTGCAACATCGTGAGGAGTGGTTGCTCCAGCGTTGTAAAACCGTTTTACATTTTTACCCCATTCCAACCCCTTTTCCAAAGAGTCTTTATCGGTGCAAATGTTGAGAATATCGGTCACTCTTGCTGCTTTTGCGCGGTCTAAAAGGGGGGCGACTTGATCAGAGAGAGTATCGCAAGTCAAATGGGCATGTGAGTCAAAATACATGAGCATCAAGATAACACGCCCCTTGCCCTCTTGGCAATGGGACTTTTTCTTGAATAAAACTTCTTGTCTAATGAAAGCCGGCTGTTGACTTTTCCCCAAACCATGCGCCATACTAATCGCAACCCTCGGGGTAGAATGGTTTGGGTGTCAGTCCCTAGAACTCCCCTTATTCATGGGGGGAAGTAGTCACGTGATAGCGTAGGATTAGGAATGTTTTTTCAGGCTTTCTACCAATCAGATCTTGTGGGGAGAATCATTTTTTTCTTCCTTTTTACCCTATCGATTGTCTCTTGGTACTTTCTCATCCACAAGATTTGGACTTTGACACATATTAAGATTCAAGCTCGAACAGTAGGGCGGAAAATTCGATCAAAAGAGGGGATTTTTGCAAATCTCAAGATTGAACCCTCCTTCGATCTGACCTATTTGCAAAGTGAGATCGGGCGGCCTATCAAACGAAAATCTTCTCAGCCCTTTTTAGATCTCTATCTGGTTATCCAAAAGAAGACGGCTGAGATCTTAGACAAAAACCAGGCTCACTCACCCGAATCTCACAACTATCTCTCCCGCACCGATGTGGAGTCTCTAAACTCTCACCTCCAGTCCGCCATTGTGACAAAACGTGCAAGCTTGGAAAAAGATCTGTTTGTTCTATCAACGACAGTGACCTTGGCTCCGTTTTTAGGGCTTCTTGGCACTGTTTGGGGGATTCTTATCACGTTTGAAGAGCTTCAAGCAGGGCGCTTGGCTTTAGAAGGTTCGATGATTTTAGGAGGGCTATCAATGGCTTTGACCACAACCGTTTTTGGCCTATTCATTGCGATCCCTGCCCTAATTGCTTATAACTATTTAAAAAACCTCACCAGACATTTTTTCACCCAGATGCAAGAGTTTAGCCACTTTCTCTTGTCAACTGTTGAGCTTCAATATCGAAAAGTGGATGTTGAGTAGGGTATGCGCAAAGACTTTTCCCCCCTCTCGCGTGAAATGGAAGAGGAAGGGTTTATCAACTTAACCCCGCTCATCGATGTGGTCTTTGTTGTCTTGATCCTATTTATTTTGATCACCCCCCTTTTAAAGTTTGATCGGATCTCCCTTGCAAACGGAACCCCCTCAAGCAAGAAGAGTGGAGTCTCTATCCAGAAGAATCCTCTGATCAAAATTCAGGTGTTTAAAGATAATACCTTTTGGATCAATCAAGTGCGCGTATCTACCCCGGATCTCTGCTCAACATTAAAAGCGTCGAAGAAAAGTCAAGGTTTCCCTTCGATTCCCCAAGTCTATATTGATAAAGAGGCCTCTTTTGGCAGCTACCAAACCCTCAAGAATGCTCTGGAGGTGGCTGGATTTGAGCAGGTCGATCTAATTTTAAGACCGGAACAGTTCAGTGAAAATGTGGATTAGAAAACACTTGGCTCAACTGTTGACGCTCTGTTTTGTCGTCAAGGTCCACCTCATCCTGTTTCTTATCCACCCTCCTATTATCGAAAAAAAAGAGTCTCACCCCAGAAAACCAGTTGTGGTTTGCACCTATTTTCAGACAAGCCCAAAACCTCAGAAAGGGGGGGGAGAGAAAAAAGTAGAGGGGACAAAAATAACCCCAGTGCAGAAAAAGAGCCTCCTTTCGAAAATTTCACCCCTTAAAGAGATTCCATTACCCATTGGGAAAGGAGCCCCTCTATTGCCCCTTCCTCGAAAAATCGACACCCTCCACATTGACACCCCACTAGACGGGGAAAACTCTTACCTAGCTCTTGCCATCCAAACCCTCCAGCAAAGACTAGAGCTTCCCGAAGAGGGAGATGTCAAAGTTGAGCTAACTGTTTCAAAAAGGGGAGATGTGGAAAAGTTGCAAATTTTGTATGCTGAAAGTGACAAAAACAGGTACTATCTAGAGAGTGCACTTGCTCGTTTACGCCTGCCGCGGTTTTCAGGCGAGCTAGCCCATCAGTCTCGGCACACGTTTACACTACTCTTTTGTTATGAAAAATAGATATTGGATTCTCTTCTTGCTCCCCTTTCTTCTAGGAAACTACTCTGAAGGGGTTGAAAAAGAGGTCATTGTTCCCCTCCATAAAAGAGAGTTTTGCCCTCTCATTTATATCAGCTCCGACTTTGTGGAGCTACGAGACTTGCTCCTTTTTGATTTAAGTCAAAATGGGATCACCAAAGGGGTGAGTCAGCGTCCAGAGGAGGAGGCGCATCTCAGCAAGTCCCCCCTTTCCCTCCCTTTCTGGAATGATTTGGGATATGTTTGCGTTCTAAAAGTCGGATGCGTAGATCAGTGGATCTGCGGCTCGATGGTTTTGTGTGAGACGGGGGAAAAAATCGACATCACCCCGAGGTTCTTAGGGGTAGAAAATTGGTTAAGAAGGGGTGTGATGCACCAGGTGGCTGAAGAGATTCACTCTCTTATTACAAAGAAAAAGAGTATCTTTCGATCCCAAATCTACTACGCCATCCAATCTTTAGAGAAAGAGAAATGGAAATCAGAAATTTGGATGGCAGATTATGATGGTAAAAATGCGCGTCAGTTGACTCGAGAAAACAGCTACTGCATTCACCCGACCCTCTTCCCTGTTCAAGGAGCATTTACAAAAAATAAATATCTCTACGTCAACTATAAGCTTGGCCAACCGAAGGTTTACATCAACTCATTTGATACCCCGAAGGGGAAGCCGCTTCTCCCCATTCGGGGTAGCCAGCTGCTTCCCACCCTTTCAAAAAAGGGGAATATGATCGCTTTTATCTGTGATGCGGGCGGTCAAGCAGATCTCTTTGTGCAACCATTTGATCCTGACAAGGGGCCTCTTGGTAAACCGATCCAGCTCTACTCCTATCCCCATTCGGTTCAAGCCTCTCCGACCTTTAGGCCTGATGGGCAGAAGATCGCTTTTGTGTCCGATTGGGAAAGAACTCCTCGCATCTATCTGATCGATGTTCCCACCACCCAATTTCAAAAAGACCCCCGTCTTGTCTGTCTAACGAAAAAATATCGGGAAAATACCAGCCCCGCTTGGTCTCCTGATGGCAAAAAATTAGCCTATAGTGCTAGAATAGATGGTTTCAGACAGATCATGGTTTATGATTTCGTCACACAAGAAGAGATTCAACTAACGTGCGGTGCAAATCATAAAGAAAATCCCTCTTGGTCAAAGGATAGTATGCATATTATTTTCAATACTGTTTCCCCTTCTTCTTCAGAATTATTCTTGATTAATTTAAAACAAAAAGAAATGGTACAAGTTACGGAAGGATCTGGTAGGAAACATTATCCCACTTGGGGTTATTAGAGATGGCACGTTTATACAAAGAGAAAGCAATCAAAAAAAATGTGCTTTCTTCTATTTCTTTCATTCTTTCTATCTGCTCTCTCTTGACTGGGTGTCAAAACGCATCAGGAGGGGTTTGGGAAGATACCAAAACAATGGGTCGCTATCTTCAGCGAAAAGGGAAGTTGCTCTGGAGTAAAGATGTCGACTCACGCATGATCGAAAACCCCCGTGATTTTCCAGGGCCTGCTGAAGCAGAATTTATCCCTTTGCAAGAGGTGGATGCCAAAAGTCAGTTGGTTAGTCTTTCTGTTCCTCAACCCGTAGAGTCACCTGGGATGGAAGGAAGTAGTGTTCCGAGCATTGAATATTTCTCAGATCCAACAAACGAGCTTGCACGCCTATTTAAAACCATCTACTTTAACACAGATGAGCACACGATACGCACAAAAGATGATTATGAACTCATCAATAAGATCGTGCATTACCTAAAGAACAACCCTGAAACTTACATTTTTATCTCGGGGCATTGTGATGAGCGTGCTTCTGAGGCGTACAATTTAGCTCTGGGAACAAGGCGTGCTAATACAATCCGTAACTTGCTCGTCAAAAAAGGGGTCAATCCCGAGCATGTTTATACAGCATCCTTCGGCAAAGAGATGCCCATTGACCTAAGACACACTCAAGATGCGTGGGCAAAAAACCGACGTGCAGAATTTAAAATTTTTAAAAAAGAGTAACCAATGAAATTTGTCATTCCCTTAGTTTGCCTTCTGCTTTCAGCTGGATGTGCTTCCCGCTCAAGCTCAAAATCTGAAAAGCACCAGATGGAGATGAACCTTCACAAGGTGCGCATTGACGTTGATGAGATCAAGCATGATCTCAACACTTATGAGATCGAACACCACGTGCTCGAAGGCAAGCTGATCGATCAAGAGCAAAACATCGCGAGTCTCAAGAAGGAAATTGCAGAACTCGAGAAAAGCAAAATGGGAAAGGTGTCATCGGAGATTCAAAATCTCGATAAAAAGATCGCCCTCATCTCAAAAAAGCAAGATACCATTCTAAGTGATATACGGCAGCTGAGCTTGCATGCCAATGAGACGACAACAGCCCTGTCACAGTATAAAGAGAAAATGACCCAGTTTGAAAAAGCGATCACAATCCAAGAAGAGCAGATCAGAAATATCATTAAATTTAGAGAAGGGCTGTCTCGGGGGGACACTTCCCATTCGAGTGGGCGTCTCTACACCGTAAGGGTAGGTGATAGCTTGGAAAAAATCGCACGTGAGCAAAACACAACTGTGGGAGCGATCAAGCAAGTCAATGCGCTCTCAACCGATCTGATCGTCGTGGGGCAAAAGCTCGAGCTTCCTTAAACCCACACGCGACGCGCCCATAGCAGGCAGGAAAACTCTTTGAATTCAGTCGTGAGAGAACCATGAATGTTGTCCCAGTCATCTTGGCAGGGGGGATGGGCAAAAGGCTGTGGCCTTTGTCTCAAAAGGGTTGTCCCAAACCCTTTCTAAACCTGGTGGGCAAACACTCTCTCTTTGAGCAAACCCTCCTCCGAATCAAAGGGCTTTCTAAAGTCGAAGAGCTGATCGTTGTCGCTCACGAGTCTCATTATTTTGCTTGTCGAGATCAGATGAGGGATTTGCCATTTAAACGGGTGACTTTCATTCTCGAGCCCTGTAGTCGCAGCACAGCTCCAGCTCTTGCGCTCGCAGCCCACTCCATGGCTAAAAATTGTGTGATGTTAGCACTACCAACAGATCACCTGATTGAAAGTCCAAAAAGGTTTGCGCATCTTATCGAAAACTCTTTGGAAACAGCAAAAAGAGGGACTTTGGTCATTTTTGGAGTCAAGCCGAGATCGGCAGTTACGAGTTATGGCTATATCAAAAAGGGAGCCGCTTTAGATGATTTCAGCTTCAGAGTGGATCAATTTATCGAAAAACCCAACAAAAAAAGAGCCAAAGCCTTTTTTTCTACTGGAAACTATTTTTGGAATAGTGGGATTTTTCTGATGCGAAAGGAGCAGTATCTAGAAGAGCTCAAAAAAGAGGAGCCTACTATTTATAAATCGTGTGAAAGAGCGGTTGCTTTGAGCGAAAAGCGGTTAGACTACATACGTGTCGATAGAGAAAGCTTCGAAAAATGTCCAGAAATTTCGGTTGACTCTGCCGTGATGGAAAGAACCGATTGTGCCGCCCTGATCCCTTTAAAATTATCCTGGAGTGATTTGGGATGTTGGACCTCTATTGCCGATGCAAAAAGATCGAACCATCAGGGAAGTTTTGTGCAGGGAAGCGTGATTGCACACAAATGCGCACGCTGTTTTTTGAGATCGGATGAAGGGGTCGTTGTGACGATCGGGATCAAAGATCAGATTGTTGTCAGCACGAAAGATGGGGTGCTTGTGGCTGATAAAAATTACGCTGAAAAAATCAAAGAGATCCTAAAACTCTCGGAAGAGAGTCGCTCGTGACACCTTTGACCTAAGGCAGTTTAAGAAAGGGCTGATTTTCCCACACCCGCCCCATCCCAATTCAAGTGACAAGTGACTTTGCGATGACTCTTTGAAAGGAGGGGATGAACGGCGCTCAAGTCTGTCTCTTTGAGTGAGAACCTCTTTTCTAAACCGATTTTGACCCTCTCAAGAAAGAGTTCTTCGCTCGAGAGGTGATCTTTGATTCGGCACAGAAAATCGAGGTGGGAGCGTCCCTTGCGATATTTGGGAGTTCTTCTGGGATAGAGCAAATAGTCCATGGAGGTTGGCTTAAAATCCCAAAGAAATGTTGTGTGATGGACAAAACGGTTCTTCTGGATGTACTGCGCGTTGCCTCCACATTTTTTCTCTCCGATGGCGTAGTCATTTTCACGCAGATGGAAGGTGGGAATTTCAAGAGTCTGCTTGTAAAATGTTTCAGACCACTGCAACACAGACAAGGGAGAGCATACAAAGGGCAGGCTCTTCTTTTGGAAAATGAAGGAGACAAACAGGGTCTTCTCATCAACAATCACACCCCCTCCCCCACTATATCTCTTGATGATGGGAATAGAAGAGGTAAAAGCTTTGCGATTAACAAGGGTTGGCACTTTTCCTGAGATTCCCAAGACAATCGCCCGAGGAGAGCCTTGATTGAGCAGACAAAAATTTTGATCTGTTGTGCGTAAAAGAGCCTCTTCTAGTAAAAGCTGATCGTAGATGTTGTAATTTTTTAATGAAATAAGATGGAGGATCTCTTTTCTAGTCATGTGTGATATTTTTGGGTTTTTTCTTCAGTCTGGCGATTTCATCGTGCAATTCTCGTACGGTGGTCTTGAGTTGGGTCATTTCTTCTGTTTGAGCTTGGATAACCCTTGCTTGCCATCATTTTTTAAGAACGCACAAAAAAAAATTGATTTTTCATCTGCTCATAATGTAGATTATGTGTGAATTTTTTTTCAAATTAGAGTCGTATAACAACCAGATCAGTAAAAAGAATAAATAAACCGATCTACCCTATCTTTAATCAAACATGAGAAATAGACAAAAATTCCTTGGCGCTTTTGCCTTGGCGATGATTAATGTGTCGGCTATATGTAGCATACGCAATTGGCCTGTGGCCGCAGAGTATGGTTTTTCCTCCCTTTTTCTTATGCTTCTTGCAGCGGGTATCTTTTTTATTCCAGTGGCACTTGTTTCTGCTGATCTAGGGACTGGCTGGCCTAAAGCGGGTGGTATTTTTGCATGGGTAAAGGAGGCTTTTGGACATCAATGGGG
>JANQSR010000192.1 GCA_028279205.1 Simkania sp. | reverse complement strand
CTTTTTGGGTATTTTACTCATTTGTAAATACCGTTTGACCGCGCTCCTTACGCTTTTTTCTCTCTCCGCCTGTTACCTCGTTGCTCAATCTTTCTTCTCCGTTGAACGGTTAGAGATCGGAAAATATTTAACATTTTTTTCTTGCAACCTCTCCCTATTTATCTTTTTTCTTTCGATAGAAGAGGTCGAAACGTTTTACACGAGTCGAAAAAAAAGGGGGGAGCAATCGATCTCTGAGCTTAAAATTGCCCTACGGAGGTTAGATGAAAGGAGTGCTTTAGAAAAAAGGCGCATGCAAGTGCAGTTGGAGAGGGTGGAAAAAGAGATCTTGCATGCTCAGGGTGAGATTAAAACGCTCGTTCAACTTGTCAATGCAAGTCAATTGGAAGCTGAAAAGATCCATCATCAAAATCAGGGTTTGGTCAAGGAGTCACTCGACCAGCATCGACAAATCGAACGGTTTAAACTTCAAAAAGAGTCCTTTCACGAAGAGTTTGGGTGTTTAAAGGAAGAGTGCGAGCAGTTAACTCAAGATGCCAAAATCCGACTCAAACAACTCAACAATGTCCGTACGGAGTGTATGCAGATACAACTTTTGCTCGAGGCGGCAGAAAAGGAGCTCAAAGCAGTTCGCTGTCGATTTTTAACGCCATCCCCGCATCTTCAAAATCAAACCCAAACGGTTCTAATCCCTCTATTGGAGGAAAGGATCCTTAAGCCAGAGACTGAAGAGCACCACTCTTTAGAGAGACTTGAGCGGGATAAGGCGATGAAAAAAGAGACCTATATGCACATGCAAAAAGAGTATCAGAAACTTGGTCGCAAGCTCAAAAAAGCGAGAGCTAATGAGAAAGGGGTTATTCAAAAATCTAACGATCAGTTGCTTGTTAACCTAGGCAGAGTCAAGTCTGAGTTGACCTTTTTAGAGCGGGAAATTTTTGTTTTGAAAAAAAAGATGCAGCAAGAAGGGGTAGGGGTTTTTTAAACTCAAATCTCCTAAAAAAATTATTTTATAATATTGTTTTTATGATTCTGGTAACAGCGTGAGAATTTCACACCCGTCACTCGTAATCAAGAGGGTGTGTTCCCACTGGGCACTCGGTTGACCATCAATCGTTCTGGCGGTCCACTGATCGTGAGGATCAATCACTGCTTCCCGACGACCAGCGTTGATCATGGGTTCGATTGTGAACGTCATCCCTTGTGCGATCGGGATGTCCAAGTCGTTGTGATGATGGGGGATTTGGGGGGCTTCGTGAAATTCAAGACCGACGCCATGACCGACGAATTGATCGACAACAGAGCAATTTTTTTCTTTTGCATGCGCTTCGATGACAGAGCCAATATCGGAGATGTGAACTCCTGGCTTTAAGATTGCAATAGAGCGCATCAAACATTCCTTGGAAACCTCGACGACGCGTCTTTTACTTTCGGAGATTTCTCCAATACAAACCATCGCGCTGCAATCTCCATAGAACCCGTTCAGAATGCATGTCACATCAATGTTGAGAATGTCCCCACTTTTAAGAGGGTGATCGTCGGGAATTCCGTGGCAGATCACCTCGTTTAAAGAGGTGCAGATCGCCTTGGGGTAAGGGGGGTCGCCGTAACCGAGCGGGGCAGGCACTGCGCCCGCCTTGACGTGCTCTTTGGTCGCAAAATCGTTGAGTTCATTGGTCGTCACACCAATTTTTGCTAGAGCTTTTGTCTTTTTTAAGATGTTTGCGGCCAGCTGACAAGAGCGACGTATTCCTTCGATTTGGTCTGAAGTCTTGAGCAAAATTTGATAGTTTGAACGGTAATTTTTTCGAAGCGATTCCAAGTACTCTACCTCCTCGAGAAGAGGGGCGTGACACTTTTTCCATTTCTTTTTGCTCCCACACCAGCAAGGGTCATTTCTTTCAATCATTCTATCTTAGGTTTCATACGAATAAAAAACTTTTTTTAATAAGAGTCCATGTGGAGGAGCCGTAACTCCAACCAAATGACGCTCTTTTCTCTGCATAAGCGTTTTTGCCTCTTCAAGTGAGAGGGTTCCAGCTCCAATGCTGATGAGTGTTCCGACCAAATTGCGCACCATCTTGTACAAGAATCTATCGCCATGGATTTCAAACCTCAAGCGGCCTCCCTCATCTTTTTTTTCAAAAGCCAGATCGAGACGATACAGATTACAGAGGGTCTTTTTGGGGTTTTTAGGAGTTGCGTTGCTAAAAGCTTGAAAGTCATGTTCACCGAGAAAAAAGGGGCAAGCTGCTTTCATCTGTTTCATGTCGAGTTGGAAAGGGTAGTGCCAGCAGAAGAGGCGCTCAAAGGGAAGTTGGACTTTTGCCGTCGATAGGAAATAGTGGTACTCCTTGCTTTGTGCATCTAAAGTAGGATCAAAACCATCTAAAGCCGCTTCAAGAGCAGTGATACGAATGTCTCTTGGAAGTAGCTGATTTAAGCTTTTGTGTAGTCTTTTGAGATCCCACGCTTTTTTTAGGGAAAAATTCACAATTTGCCCTTCTGCATGCACACCCGCGTCTGTGCGACTGGCAGCTTTTAGTGGAGTCTCATTTTGAAGAATTTTCTCTAAGATCTTCTGCAGAGTTTTTTCAATCGAAGGAAAGTTTCCAGATGCTTGCCATCCCGAGTAGGAGGTTCCGTCATAAGAGAGGGTGAGCTTGATGTTCATGGTAAATTAAACGTTTGCAGATTCAGTGAAGGGGTGGTCTGTGTTAGCCCCTCAACAAACATTTGGACTGCTAAAAGGGTCAAAATCAGCCCCATCAACCTCTCACAGGCAACGACTCCCCGAATACCGAGGATTTTTCTGAGGAAGGGGGCAATGATCAAAATGAGAAACGTCACAATCCAAGCCATCGTGATTGCACTCAACATGACCCAATGGCTCTCTCTATCTGAATAGATCATCACCGCTGCTAAAACAGAAGGACCAGCAACTAGGGGGATCGCCAAAGGAACAATAAATGGCTCCCCTTTCTCAGGTGATTCGGCGTACGCCTCTTTTCCCTGAGGAAAAATCATGCGGATTGCCATAATGAAAAGGATCAACCCTCCTGCTATCAGGGTTGTTTGCTGTGAGATGTGCAACATTCTCAAGATGTGATCTCCAAGAAGACTAAAAGCCATGATGACGGCAAGGGCAATCAGAAGTTCACGTACAATGATCCTCATCTGCCTCTTATGGTCGATACCTTTGAGAACGCTGATGTAAAGAGGAACGTTTCCGATAGGATCCATCAGTAAAATAAGAGAAAGAGTGATTGAAAACAGACTCATCCAGACCATTTTAACAACTAAGCTTCCATTTGAAAAGTCTTTTTTCTAAAAAACGCCTGAGATGATCACAGGTTTCAATTTACGTCCTTAAAAACTCATGGCATTACTGTACTTCCCGTGAATCGCGTAAGGAAATTTATGATTGGAAAGTGGCACTTCGATAGCGCTCTCGAATAGGATCGGCTAGGCTTATCGGCC
>JANQSR010000184.1 GCA_028279205.1 Simkania sp. | reverse complement strand
TAGTTGGTAGGGGCAAGCCACTCTGAACAGATTGGAGAAAAAGCTAGGGGTTGCACACACGAGCGTGATCCCCAAAGAGTCGCACTCTTTCGCAATCCTTCTGCTATTCGTCGGATCAGGAGAGAAGAAAACCCTAATACCACTGAGCAGGGGCAAAAGAGCTGCAGCCGACAAGCCAAAAGCGTGAAAAGGGGGCAAAAAATTTAGAAAAACATCGGAAGAGTTGAGATCGACAACACTGAGCGCAGCCTTGTGATTGGTAATCAGGTTACGGTGCGATAAAGGGACGGCCTTAGGGTAATTTTCTGTCCCGCTTGTAAATAGAATGACAGCCTGCTGATCTGATTTGATCCTTTTTAAACGAAAATACTCGATCAGTTTCGAGCTTTTCTTTCGAGAGAGAAAAAATCCGAAAAGTTTGTCCCAAAGGGAGATATTTTGCCGAAAGTCATCCAAGAGGGTGATCCGATCTTCAAAAAGCCCCAAATCCAAACTCTCCACACCCTCTAGAAAGCGGCGAGAACTAAGAGCCACTTCTAATTTGAGCAAATGGTGCGCAAAATTCAAACTCCGACTGCCCGCCGTCCAATTTAAGAGCACAGGAGTTTTCCCAGCCATGAGAATCGCTAAGATCGTGACATAAGCTCCGAGCGAGGAGGGTAAGATCACTCCGAGATGAGGATCGGGAAATGTTTTGGAGATGTAGCGTGCCAAGATCAAAACCTTCATCTTTAGTTGATGGTAGGTGATAAACCCAAAGAGGCGATCTCCACAAGCAATGTTACTTTTCATTCTGCCGCAACTATTTAAAAAGACCTCTTGAATGGTTTCCCCTTCAGCATAATGAGCGGGAAAACGGCACTGCTCTTCTAGCCACTTATCTTTCTTTTTTGGCTCTTCGATCTCTACATGCTCTTCGATCTCTTCCTTTGCAACTTGATGGAAGAGGCCTCCTACAGTTTGAATGGTGCCCAAAGGAGCCATTTGGAACCCATGCTTTTTTTCAAGAAAGACCTGAATATTTGCATGATCTAGTGAATCGAGACCTAGCTCATTGACAAGGTCGCTATTTTCATCGATTTCTTTGATAGAACGCCCCGAAAGATGGGCTAGTTCTGCGAGTAAATCATTCCGTATATTTGCAGGGATGTTAGCAGCCTCTTTTTTCTCTTTGACTTTTTTAAGGCTATTAACCGATGGCACATCTTCAAAAAAACAGCTAAAAGAGACTAATTTAAGCTCCTCTTTCTTTTGGGGAGCTCCCCCTTCTTCACTGGCATATTGATTAAGCCAATTTTCCAAATAACGGTTTAATTCTTTTCTAGATCCATCTCTTGGAAAATCTCGTGGGGCTAATGAAAAATCGACAGTGATCTTTCGCCTGGGGGTGAAGAAAAGACCATTTTTTAAAAGCACTTTGATTCCACCTAGAACACCACTCCAAAAATCGGGAGTTTTGTCTGAAATAGCGCGCGAAAATGAGCTTCCCCACAAACCAGTAATCCGAACCAAGACGATCTTGGCTTGGGGTGCTCTTAGCAGTAGACGATGCACAAGTGAGTTGCCTCCAAGGCTCTCTATCCCACTTGTTTTCAGCCGCCCTGAAGGGTAAATTAAAAAATTCTCCCGCTGCTCCATCCCCTTTTTCACCTTTTCTAAAACTCTTTCGACTTGTTTGATCTTCCACCTATTCGCAGAGGCATTGAAATCGGGAATCGGAATAGCACCTATCCAACGCATCAAAAAATGAGCCCCTTTGAGAAAATAAAAATGGGTGACAACAACGGGGCGCGGGCGAAAGTGACCTATCAGAAGAGCATTTAGAATCAGAGAATCGATCTGGGCAACATGATTGGGCAGAAACAAGACCCCCCCTTTTTTGTGATACCCCCTATCGAAAAGAGTCTTAAGATGTTTCTCCTCAACGCGATACCGCAGAGAGAAGAGAGCTTTTAAAAAAAAGCCAGTGAGAAAGAACAGAAGGCGGGACATAAGGATTGCCTGTTTCCAGATTCCAGAGAGGGCGAATTCTATCAGGATCAACCGATAGATTCAACACCCTCTAAAGATAGGCACAACTAAATAGAAAAAGATTGTGCTAAGAGCTCCTCTTTCGTCAACAAAGCAAAGCGTTCGTGCTTAAAGAGACTTTACTTTTTCCATCTGCAAACTTTATATGTAAAAGAGTATTTGTGTATTTGGTGTGAAGAGGCTTTTCTCCTCAAGCACACCTCTTTACCCCCAGGAGATAAGCAGAGAATGACAGATCCCATTCAAAGAAAAACAGCCACTCAAACAAGCCATTTTGAAGGAGCTCCCCCTCTTAAATCGACGAAGATCGCCGAGGGAGCAAAAAAGATCAACGATTTTATCCGTCTGAAATATCCACCGATCGATCCAGCCACTTCCTCTAAGACATTCAAATATGCTCTTGAGAGGTTAAAGGGGCGTAAACTCACCCTGGGAAGGGGAGAGTTTGAAAATGCCAACATGATCAAACCGAGTGATCTGCACATCTCAAGTGGATGACACCCCTAAATTTCCAGGCGATGAGAATCTCTTCCGTACGTTTTAGAAAAATTGGTCTCAATCTCTCTTTGTTCAAGATGCCCACTTAAAAAAAAATTCTAACGATAAGGTGCCAAGAGAATCGCCGAGTTATGCCCACCAAAACCAAAAGAGTTGGACATGGCAACATCTATCTCGTGATCGATCGGCCCATCTGGAATGGGATCAAACCCTTCGAGCTCTTTCTCAGGCTCTTTCAAGTTGATGGTCGGATGCAGTTTGGAGGTTTGAATCGCTTTGACTGTGGCAACCGCCTCGATCCCAGCGGCAGCGCCCAGGCAGTGCCCCGTCATCGATTTGGTCGCGTTCATCTTCATGCCTTGACACTCGCCCAGTGCTGAGCGGATCGCTCGAATTTCACAAAGATCGCCCACTTCCGTGGCTGTCGCGTGCGCATTGATGTAGTTGATGCGCCCCTTATCGATGCCAGCATCTTCAACCGCTTTTTGAATACAAGAGCTGACACCCAAACCATCGCTTCGCGGATTGGTCATATGGTGGGCATCTGTTGAAACCGCTCCTCCCAGGTATTCAGCCAGAATCGGTGCTCCCCGCTTTTTTGCATGCTCTAGCTCTTCTAAGACGAGCACACCAGAGCCTTCACCCATCACAAACCCATCCCGCGTGCGATCAAAAGGGCGGGAGGCTGTTTCGATCTCTTCATTGCGCTCCGAAAGCGCTTTGATCGCAACAAATCCAGCAAGACCGATCGGGGTGATAGGAGCCTCGGTTCCTCCAGAGAGCATCAAGTCGGCATCTCCCCGTTGAATATGCTGAGCCGCGGAGACAATGCAATAGTTAGCAGTTGCACACGCTGTCGAAATGGAATAATTAGGCCCCGTAAAGCCCAAATCAATGGCGAGGAGAGCTCCTCCCATGTTTGTGATAATATAAGGGACAAAAAA
>JANQSR010000150.1 GCA_028279205.1 Simkania sp. | reverse complement strand
CTCTTGGCGTTATCAATGACAATGCTTTCAAATTCCTCGTCGTCTTCCTCCTCATCCGTTTGAAAGGGGTCGAACACTCAAATAACATCCTTTTTTGGATCGGAATTGTCTATGTCGTTCCCTTCCTTCTGTTCTCTTCCGCAGCGGGCGTCTTGGCCGATCGATTTAGCAAACAGAGGATCATCATCTCTTTGAAATTTGCTGAAGTGATCATTATGGCTCTTGCGATCCCCACCTTTTTTTTCAAAGTTGAGTGGTTAAGCTATGCGCTTCTTTTCTTGCTTTCGCTCCAAAGCGCCCTTTTCAGTCCGTCAAAGTATGGGATCATTCCCGAACTCGTCTCTTCGGTTACAAAAATCCCGAAAGCAAATGGGTGGATCACCTCTTTCACCTATCTGGGGATTATCTTCGGAACATTTCTAGCCTCTTTCCTAACGCAGATAAGCCGATTCAACTTCACATTCACAGCTTGCGCCTGCACCCTGATTGCGATTTTGGGCTTCTTTTCATCCCTCTTTATCCCTTACACAAAGCCGAAGGGGGCTAAACGGGCGATCCACTCCTTTTTTCTCAAGGAGATCGATCGCAATTTAAAATATGCACGAAAAACTCCTCACCTTGTGAGCGCCATTTTGGGATCTGCCTCTTTTCTCTTTATCGGAGCCTATTTTCAACTCAATATCATCCCTTATGCCATTCACACACTTCACATGAGTGAGGTGGAGGGGGGGTATCTGTTTTTGCTCACAGCGGTTGGCATCGCCTTGGGAGCGTTACTCTCTGGGCGTTTGCTTCAAAACCGGCTTGAAATCGGACTCTCTTGCCTATCTGGGATCTTACTCTCCCTCTCCCTCATGCTCCTCTTCTTTTTCACCTCTCTAACCCCCGTCTTGATCGTTCTTTTGGTCGTCGGATTCTTCGGCGGTCTTTATATCGTCCCTTTTGACTCTTACATTCAAACCTACAGCCCTGAGGAAAGACGGGGGCAGATCGTCGCCGTTTCTAGTTTCTTGAGTTTTTGTGGTGTGCTAATCGCCCCCATCCTTCTCTACATTTTTGGAGATGGTTTGCACCTTTCCGCAGCGCAAGGGTTTATGATCACCTCAATCTTGGTTCTTTTGATCGTCTTAACGATCACGCTGAGTTTTTCCAGCTACTTTCTCAGCTATCTATCCCGTCTTTTTATCAAACTCCTTCGGATAGATTTAGTAGAGCCTATTTTGAACAGAGGAACCCCCCAAGTATTGGTTATAAAGCGAGGGACTAAAGTCCCCCTTTATTTGATCTTTGCATACGACACCAGGTTGAACCTCTACATCTCAACAAACAAAAGGGGGCTGGGCTCTCTCCTTTTAAGGCAGCTCTCTTCGGTCAACCTCCTTTATCTAGAAGATGTCTCATCTTTTTTGCAAGCCCTTAAAGGGGATATTAGCCGGGAAAAAATCCCTTGTCTACTCTTTCCTCAAAAAGGATTTTTAGAAGGGCTTTATAAATCACAGGAGCTCCATTTTAAGACTGTTTCAGTTGAGGTCTCTACGCAAACGAAACGGAAGAGCTATTTTTTTTTCAAAAAACATGCAATCTTCCTGAAATTTTCGGACAATTGATCTAAGAGGATCTCTTGCGATAACCAAAATCGAGATGGGGTAATTTGACCTCCATCATCCAACGATCCGCCCCATGGTATTGATGATAGATCACGCTCCGATCTGTTGTTGGAAAGTTCTTCTCTGCGCAGCAACCGAAATAATCAGCATCTAGTAGGAGGAGTCCTTCCCGATCTTGATAGCTTTTGACAATTTCGTTCATCATGAAAGGACCCGTTGCATTCAATATGTCGGAGACTGTTTTTAAGCGGTAATTCACCTGTTTTAATCGGTGGAAAGATTCATCTAAAGCTTGCTTGTAGAGGGCTCCCCCTGCTTTTCCGAGCAGAGTCCACTGGCAGATATCGTCCCTTTGTCCCCTGATGGGTCTAAACATTTCAGGAAATTTTGAAGGTTGATACTCATAGCCCAAAACAGACTCGTAGTTTAACCACTCTTCGGGAATCCTCTTCAAAGGAAAGGTATCGATGTCACTGTAAAGTCCTCCATGGACAAATAACGCCGCGTAGCGGAAACAATCGGCTAAAACGACCCCAAAGGGAATTTTAGGAAGCTCTTTGTGATAAATGGGAAAGTGAGACTTGAAAAATGCGTAGATATCTGCATCTGTATAAAAATAGAGCCTCCATTCGGGACACACCTCTTTCCATCTATCCAGGTTATCTCGATAAAAGTTTGGCAGCTCTTTTGTAGAAAAAGTGAAGTGGAGTCTCTTAGGGATCATTCACTTTTGCTTATACAAAAAAAACGATTAAAACAGATAGATTACCTCTAGTTTGTACTGTTTATAATCAAACTTCGGAGCCGAAAATTCTTTGTATGTGAGGTCTGAACAGTTATCAGACTGACGGTAGTTTTGAGAGATAGAGATGTTGTCAGTCAAACTATAGGCAAGATCAATCGAAACCCCTTTGAAGTTTCCTTTGCCAATACCCTGGAGAGGTCTGACAGGTACAACCCCTTGACGAGATTTTGTGCTGTAAAGACTCGCCCTTTGTGCGTTACCACGCCCAATCCCAATTCCATCGAAATCTGGGAGAGCTTGATTTTGAACCCATTGGTAGTTGAGACCCAAGGCCCAATCCCCTTTTTTCTCAATCTTCCCAAACGAGCATCCTGCATACCAAGCGAAGGGTTGCTTTTGGTTCCCCGTCTCTACGTGCTCGCGGGCTGCTGTATTACACAGGAAGGCTCCGTAGAGGTTTATCTTCTTTTCTGAAAGCCAAGGGAGCTTTGTCTGGTACCCAAGAGTGAATTGTAAATTACGGAACTGATAGGCAAGATCTTTCAAACGATCTTCTGTTTTCTTGTTATCCCACTTCTTGGTGTCCCAGTTAATCAATGAAAGTTTTGTGTAAAGCCCTGTGTTACCTATCTTTGAAAGCCCCAACTCTGCAACATAGGCGTAGTGGTTCCGTCTTGCATTAACAATAAAGGGCGCACCTTGAAGGTAAAAATTCCCGACTTTCCCGATCTGATCCCCGTAGCGCAAGAGAATACCATCCATAAAAGACCCAAATTGGATTTTTGAGCTGAAAACATCTCCCAGATCTTGCCGTCCAACCTCTACGGTTAATTTTCGATTGCCATTATCAATGATATGACCGCCCAAGAGCGCTCGTTCGAGATTTAAACTGTCTACAGTGCCATCACTTGTTCCCGCCCTATTCTGGAATCCGAGCTTGATCGCTGCCCAGGTTCGATCGGTGCGGTAGTCGAGCATGAGATTGGCCTCGACATTCCAGTTGTTCAATCCAGCAGGGGTGCCTACTGAACCCCGCTGTTTGACTCCATCTTTCTCTTCGCTCGTCACCTGAAATTTGGTGCGAACATCTCCGCTGATTGATAAATTTCCTCCCGACTTTCTAACAGTCACCTGCCTTCTAAGGTTGATCCATTCGCGAAGTGCCTTCATCTCTTGTTCCTCTACTTCAGAGGAGTTGTCTGCAACTTCTTGAGCAAAGAGTAGAGGGGATGCTAAAGTGAGAAGAGAGAGTATAGGGGCTACGATTTTTTTCATTTTCTTATCTCTGTTTTTCTAAACAGCATCCATTTTTACAAGTTCACTTTTAAAGTACAAGTCGGTTTTCTCTATCAGATCATCAAACCAGTCAGCTCTAATTTCCGCAAAACTAGCGATATCTGCAGTCGATTTAAAACAATTTACTAATGAACTTTTCCATCCAAAAAGTAGAGTTCCTCAACCACCCTTTAAGGGTTCTCAGGATCCCTGCAAAGTCAGTTAAATTCTAGCTAGCCCAAGAAGTGCTTTAAGAGGGTTAGTAAGATAACCAATTGCCTGCATGGGCAAACTTTTCTGATGTTTTCTTTTCTTTCGGTCAGTTTCTGGTGGAAATAACACCCTCATGGAGTTGAGACTCAGATTGCGCTAAGTAAGCTAAGAATCCCCCCTTTGCGCCGACTGTTGCTATACTGATGATCTTCACACCAACTCCGATCCTTAACATGATGCAAACCATTTTCCACTTCCCAGTGCTTTCTGATTGTCTCCAGAAATTTTTCTGGAGGTAATTCTGTTTTGGGACAGGAGGTTATTCCATAATGATGCTCTTGATTCACCAGGGCATTGTTTAGATAAATACTTTTCCTTAAGTAG
>JANQSR010000143.1 GCA_028279205.1 Simkania sp. | reverse complement strand
GACCCTCTCCTTAAAAGGGAGATGCTCTAACCAACTGAGCTAAAGCCCCTAGTTATGACCCCAAGGGGATTCGAACCCCTGTTGCCAGGATGAAAACCTGGTGTCCTGGACCGGGCTAGACGATGGGGCCATGAGTTTGGGCAAAAAATGCTTAATACCATCACGATACCCGATAATCCTAAAGATTAGAAGATTATACTTCAAGGATATCTTTCTCCTTTTGGATACACAAAGCATCAACTTCCTTGCAAAAACGATCTGTCAGCTCTTGCACGAGTTTTTCAGCTTTTTTTTGCTCATCTTCAGAGATTTCCCCTTGTTGCTTTTGCCCCTTCAAAGAGTCGTTCGCTTTGCGACGATGGTCTCGGATTGCAACCTTTGCTTTTTCTGACTTCTCTTTGGCCTCTTTAACGATCCGCTTTCTCATCTCTCCGCTGAGTGGGGGGATCGGAACGCGCACGACATTTCCCTCAACAATCGGTTTTAACCCCAGATTCGCTTTTTCGATCCCTTTCCCGATAGCACCCGCCGTTTGAGGGTCGAAGGGGGTAACAACAAGATTACGCCCATCTCCAGCCGAAATAGAGGCGAGATCCCGCACTCTCATCTCTGTTCCATACACTTCAACACTGACAGTGTCTAGAATAGAGGGGCTAGGTCTTTGCGCTCGCAAGTTGCTTAGCTCTTTAGATAAGTGATCGATGCTCTGCTTCATCTGAGCTTCGGTTTCTTTGACTGTTTCCATCGGTTCTTAAATTAATCTCCTGTAACAAGTGTTCCACTCTCTTTTGAGCACACAGCGTCAATCATAGCCTCCTTGGAAAAAGAGTTGAAAACGTGGATGGGGATTCCGTTTTCCCGGCACATGGCCAAGGCGGTTGCGTCCATGATGTGGAGGTGTTTGGTGAGAGCTTCGGAAAATGTTAGACGGGCATATTTTTTAGCATCAGGGTAGAGAAGGGGGTCTTTATCGTAGATGCCATCCACTTTGGTTCCTTTGAGCAAAACCTCCGCCTCGATCTCGCTTGCGCGCATGGAAGCGGTTGTATCGGTTGTGAAGTAGGGGTTACCCGTTCCTCCCACAAAGATGACGATCTGCCCCTTTTCAAGTGCATGAAGCGCATGATTCCAATTGTACGACTCAACAATTCCATCAAAATTGAAGGCGCTCATCACTCTGGTCTTGCACCCTTTGGTCGATAGCACTTGCCCCAAGACAAGGCCGTTGATGGTGGTCGCTAACATTCCCACGTGATCCGCAGGTGTGCGGGCAAACCCAAATTGGTCAGCCTGAGATCCACGAAAAATATTCCCTCCCCCGATGACTAGACCGATTTGCACACCGAGTTTGTAGATCTCGCGAACGTTATCGGCAATATGGTGGCACGCATCGTGGTCAATCACACCAGGGTATTTCCCCTTTAAACACTCTCCAGATAGTTTGAGTAGAATTCGACGATAGGCCGATTTTTTTGACATAAAAGAATTCAAGCTCCTACTTGCCACCGAACAAATGATTTGATCTTGAGGGGGTTTTCCTCCGCTTTTTTGCTTTTGTTTATCAGCTGCTCAACGGTGAGCGACGGATCTTTGACATACTTTTGATTGAGCAGACAGTTCTGTTCATAGTAGGCATTGAGCTTGTTGTTCACAATTTTTTCTTGGATCCCTTTTGGTTTATTTTGAATTTGGCTAAAAGCGATCTCTCTCTCTTTGCTCAAAACCTCTTCAGGCACTTCACCTGAGCTGATGAAACTAGGTGATTGAGCTGTGACGTGGAGGGCGACTTCGTATGCCAAAGATGTTTGGTTGCCACTCCCTTCGATCACGACAACCGTCACAATCTTCCCCCCCATGTGGGAATAGATGCCGACTGACTGGGAGCTTTTCTTTTCGAAACTAAGAGTGCGTCCGATCTGGACGTTCTCTCCGAGCAAATTGACGATCTCAGCGCGGTATTCATCAATAGTAAGAGAGGGGTTTTGGGTGCACGTTTGTTTGAGAAATTCCTCTGTCGAGACGGGCTTTAAAGCGAGCGCTTCATGGCAGATGCTCTTCAAAAAGGAGCTAAACTTCTCATTTTGAAGGACAAAATCGGTTTCTACGTGCACTTCAACTAGCGAGAGGAAGGAGTCATTTTCTGCGTAGCTAATGATCCCCTCTTTTGTTTCACGATCCCCTTTCTTTACGGCCGATACAACCCCTTTTTTTCTTAAAATTGTGACCGCCTCCTCCACGTTCCCCTTCGACTCGATGAGAGCCTCTTTGCACTTGCTCATTCCGACACCTGTCTGCTTTCTAAGATTCATAACGAGCGCAGCTGTGATTTCCTGGGTCATTTTTTCTCCTCTCCTGTTTCTAGTGTTGGATCACTCTTCTCATTGCTCGTTTCGCTTTCGATCTTTTGAGCCTCTTGATCCTCCTCGACCTTTTCTCCCTTCTCGATGGGGGTGTTTAGCCCCTTTTTTTTGTCGAGGGATCTGTCTGCAATTGCCTCGATGATCAGCTTGATGCTCTTTAAAGCATCGTCATTGCAAGCAATAATATGGTCTATAGGGTCAGGGTCACAGTTCGTGTCGACAAGCCCAATGACTGGAATTCCCAGCTTTTTTGCTTCGGCTACGGCAATCCACTCTTTACTCGGGTCAACGACGACGAGAAGCCCTGGAAGTTTGCGCATGCTGCGTATTCCTGATAGGTTTCGATCGAGTTTCTGCCGCTCTTTGCTCAAAAGGGTGATCTCCTTTTTTGTCAGCCCCTCACCCCCAGATGCGATCTGCTTTTCAATCCTCTCAAGTGTTTTTACAGACTGACGGATGGTTGTTAAATTCGTGAGCATCCCACCGAGCCACCTCTCTGAGACGTAAAACTCGCCGCACCGCTCAGCAGACTCACGTATCACATCTTTAGCCTGCTTTTTTGTTCCGACAAAAAGGAGGCGCTGGTGATTTGCAGCAGCCTCCGCGACGACCTCAAGAGCAGTTTGAACCTGCTTCACAGTCTTCGCCAAATCGATAATGTAGATCCCGTTGCGCTCTTCCAAAATGTACCGCTTCATTTTCGGATTCCATCGCCTTTTCTGATGGCCGAAGTGGGCACCAGCTTCTAGGAGATCTCTGACAGATAGCTCGTTTTTTATTGCCAACTCTTTTCCTTCCCTTATGTGGTTGATTTTAATTTAAGCGCCTGATCAGAATCGAACTGACACTCGTAGCTTGGAAGGCTACTGTTCTACCATTGAACTACAGACGCAAATAGGTTCACACATTTTGTTATGCTCGCCCTTTTTTTTCAAGAAAAATATTTTTTAGAAAAGTCTAAAGTGTGAATCGATCAGGAATCGTTGTATTGCTCGCAACGACGATCAATTCATCCCGTATGAAAACCCCATCTCCATCATACTGGCGTAGCCCCTTTTTGTTGGTCAGGGTCACATGATTGCCAATAGTGACATTCTCATCGATGATCGCTTTTTTGATGGTGCAATTCTCGCCCACCTGCAAAAGGTATTGGTGATCACTTCTAGTCCTTTTATAGGCCTCATTTCCGAGAAGAATTGAGTCATGGATCACGGTTCCAGGGCCGATAACCGAACGGGTGCCAACCACACTTCCTAGGATTTCTTTTGCCTTGATGATCGATCCGTCACAAATGATCGACTGGGAGATTTTGGTTTTGGATAGATGCGCGCCAGGCAGGTCGCTTCTCTGTGTGTAGATAGGGAGGGTTTTATTGTAAAAATCTAACCCCAAATTATGAGAAAACGGTTTGGTCAAAGCGATATTTGCTTGGTAGAAAGAGGAGATGGTTCCGATATCTTTCCAATACCCTTGATACAAAAAGGCGTTCGCCCTTCCCCGTTTTAGTTGGGAAGGGATCAGATGTTTCCCAAAGTCTTCACGCGGATCTTCAGAGAGTAATTCGATAAGTGCCTTTTTTTTAAACACATAGATCCCCATTGAAGCTAAAAAATAGGGGGGGGTGACGGCTTGGATGTTTTGGGCGTTGATAAAAGCATCGGAGAGCTCGAGCTGCTTGAGAATCTCAGTATCTTCTGGTTTTTCGTGAAAATCGATGATCCGCCCGATCTCATCGATGTTAAGCACTCCCAAACGGGAAGCTTCCGATCTGGGGACTGTGAGCGTAGCAATTGTAAGGTCTGCATCTCTTTCCTCTGCAAAATTGACCATATCATCTAATTCCATGTTATAAATTTGATCGCCAGATAGAATCAAGAAGTAATCAGTCGGAATTTTAACGAGGTGGTCGAGATTTTTTCTCACTGCATCTGCAGTCCCTTCATACCAAATAGCTTGATCAAACCGTTGCTCGGGGCTAAGCATTTTGAGAGTGCTTTTTCGAAAATGATCTAATGGGTAGGTTTTCTCGATATATTGGTTCAGGCCAGAAGAGAAGTATTGGGAAATGATAAAGATATTGCTTATGTTAGAGTTGAGTGAGTTGGAAATAGGAATGTCGATCAGACGGTGGCGTCCCCCAAACCCCACAGCTGGTTTACACCGGGTCGAAGTCAAGGGGAAGAGGCGGGTCCCCCTGCCTCCCGCTAAAATAATACAAGCAACTCGGCTCATGGGGGATCGGTTTCTATCTTTCGGCATAAACCCTATAAAAAAA
>JANQSR010000140.1 GCA_028279205.1 Simkania sp. | reverse complement strand
GAGGGGTTAATGGCAAGAGATCCATTTTTAGGCTCCACTTCGCACTCTGCGAGAGAGAAGGAGTCAAGTCTTAAGCTCTTCGAATTTTTTCATTTTTTTCCCTCTTTATTCATCGATTGGTCTACAATCTCGGGTTGAAAGAGGTTATTAGATATGCATTTTTTCAAAAAATTTCACACAGCTTCACAATCTCGGTACGGGGTGATCAAACTCATCATCATTTCCACCCTCATTGCAACGCTTTCAGCTCTTTCACTCGAACTTTTGTTTGTCCGAGTGCTGAAAATACCAACTCCTTACAATGTTCTCAGTCTCAACTGTTGGGGCATGAGTAAATTCTTTATTTGGCAGAGCCTTTCTTACCTTTTTGTCGAACCGCTCTCCATGAGCATCACGTTTATCTCTCTTTTGCATACATTTTTTAATTTCTACGTCTTGTGGACCTTCGGTGGGTCGATTTTGGATCTAAAGGGGAAAAAACATTTCTTATCGCTCTATCTTGGTGGTGGTCTTTTTTGTGGACTCACCCTTTTTTGTCTCGGCTCTCTCATCTCCCCCTCTTCATTCGAGCTCGCGGGGACAAGACCTGCCATTTACGCTTTGCTTGTCGGCTGGGCTTTCTTATTTCCATCAAGCAGAATCTCCCTCTTTATCACGCCTCCCCTGCCTGGCCGTTGGGTCGTACTTGGGGTGATCGGAGCCGACCTTTTCTTCGATTTTTTTCAAGGTAAATTTTTCGATTGTCTCGTCCCTTTCAGCTCTTTCATCTTCGGTTATCTCTACTCACTTTTGGCCTGGGAAGTGATGAGCCCCTTCCCCTCCTTGCGCCGATTTGACCATGCATTTATCAAACTCAAACGAAAGTGCAAGCGACTTTTCGCTCGAAGAAGCAATCATACAAGGGGGAAAATCTACGATTTTAAAACGGGACACGCCGTCAATGAGAAGGAGGAGTTTGTGGACGTTTGTCTAGATAAGATCTCCCAAAAGGGAATAAAATCTCTTAGATGGTATGAAAAGTGGAAACTTTACCGTCTGCGTACCAAAAGATAAGCAAAACTCAAAAGGCTTTTTCCCTCATTTTCGCTAAAACTGCCATCTTAGCAGCCTGGATCCCTTTGAGCACCCCTTCCTCATAACGAAACGTCGGATTATGTTCCAGCTGCTCGTAATCATTGGGCTGTAAAAGATCCTCTTTGGTTATATTTGGAATGATCTCCGAGACATAGCGAAGAAGTTTGCTCTCCTGCAAAAGGATCATCTCATCAAAAAGCTTTTCTAGGTTTTTTTCCAACCACTTTCCCTCTGTTTTTTAAAAAAAAGGCGCATCAGCTCAGCCGCACGCATCTCGTATAACCCCCCAACAATTTTCAGTTGATGTGTTGGGTGTTTTTTTTCAAAAAGATTAACCCAGCTACCATTTGCCCCATGTCTGCAATCGGGAGCCGCCCAAACAACACGGGATAGACGTGATAAAAGGATGGCCCCACCACACATCGCACAAGGTTCGAGGGTTGTGTACAAAGTTGTACCCAAAAGTCTCCAGTCCTGCACGATCTTTGCCCCTTTGCGTATACAGACCATCTCTGCATGGGCTGTTGCATCTTTTTGAGATTCCGTGAGATTGTGCCCACGCGCAATAATCTCCCCTTTTAAGACAAGAACAGCCCCGACGGGCACTTCGCCCAGGTCGGATGCCTGTTTGGCTTCAAAAAGCGCTTGCTCCATCATTTCACAATCAGATGTAGAAAATTGAGAAACCATAACCTTCTATCTTTCTTCAGCTCAAATTAAAATTTTTAACTGGGACGAGCGGGAAATCCTGCCCGTTTAGGGGCGGGATAAAAGCCGCCGTTGACTTTTTCCAGACCATTTAAACTAGCATCAATGATGCCACGAAAAGAGAAGAAAAACAAAAAATAAAAATTTGATTGGTCAAAAGAGCAGCAATTCCCCATGAAGATTTTTTAGGGGGAAATAAAAAAAAACTTTTCGTAAACTCTTTTCGAATAATCAACCAACCGTATCCGTTCAGTGGGGGC
>JANQSR010000139.1 GCA_028279205.1 Simkania sp. | reverse complement strand
GCCCCCACTGAACGGATACGGTTGGTTGATTATTCGAAAAGAGTTTACGAAAAGTTTTTTTTTATTTCCCCCTAAAAAATCTTCATGGGGAATTGCTGTAAAATCTGTCAGGGCAAAGCGAAAATGTCCCCTTTTTAGCAAAGTTAAAATGTTCCTCCTCTAATTTTCCATGCCAGAAAAAAGGCGGTTGATCGCTTCGGCGTAGTGAGAGCGGATATAAAGATCAACCTCCTGAAAATCGCTAGTTGGAATATCCCGATCTTCTAGGTCTTTCAAAGCAATGATCTCAATCTCTTTTGAATGGGCAGACCCGAGCTTTGCCACCATTTTTCTCTTTCCATCATGGATGAAAAACTCGCAGGGGTTGCGCCCTCCGTTGTGTCTGACCGTCACCACGAAAGGAAATCTTTTCTTCTTGAAAATCGGCTCTCCATCAAAAAGGTCAAAGAATTTTTTCTCTCCAACCAAACTCTCTAGAAGGGTTGGAAAAATGTCGACATGGGATGAAACAATATTTTTACTCTCTACCCTCTCATGCTCTTTTCTCTTTCCCAACTTGTAGTAGATCGGCGGTTCTGTTTGCATACGACTGAGGTGTGAGGCGTGAAAGAGCCTCCCCTCTTCGAAAAATTCCTCACCGTGATCCCCAGTAAAGACAATCAGAGAGTCTTCGTAGAGCCCTTTCTCTTTGAGACAGGCAATCATTTTTCCGAAGAGGGAATCAACATAATGAACAGCATTCCGGTACCGATTCTTGATTAGCTCGATATCTTGGATAGAGTTTGAAATACGCAGATTGGTTCTCTCTTTAGAAATCGGAGTGAATTTGAGCGGATAATCTTTGGGCCAGCTGTAGTTAAAATGTGTCGAATCAAGAAAAATAAGAAAGAGATTCCCCTCTTGTGCCCATTTTTCTTCGTGATCTTCAAGCAATCTATCGATCGCTTTCGCATCCGTTTCCGCTGCCTTGACGGGGGCATAGTGGGTGAAGAGGTTATAAGAGTCGGCCAAGCTATTTTTTGCGCCAAAGATAAGCTCTTTAAGACCATAATATTTGAGCTGCGCTGCAGAATAGACGTGGATCCGATACCCCAATTTTTTGATGGCTTGAAGGGGAAGACTCCCAGACTTCCAATACTTTTTTTTATCTGCCCAAGCTAGTGGATACTGAGAGTGAAAAATCGAATACCAAGAGAGCTGTGTGCAATTCGCGTTGGAAAATGATCTTCCAATACGAATATTCTCTTCTCGAAATGCAACCGCTTGAGGAGCCGTCGACTCTGTCATGAAATCTTCTCTCAAACTCTCCACAATGAAGAGATAAATATTTGGTTTTTTTTGAGCACTCATGGATAAGGAGCTCAAGCTCTTTAATGCTTGCTCCTCATCGGTTTGAGCTTTGTAAGGTTTTTTGAGTTTGATCTTATGTGGCTTTAGTTGAAAAAGGGTCGATTTCCACGGGAGGAAGCGTTGATAAACCTTAAAATATTCCCTCTCAACAAAAGGGGAAAAAGTCAGGTCAAAAATCACCAAACCGAGGGGCAAACACAAAAGAGTCTTGACTATGTGGGCGTTTGAGATTTTAAGTGGTCTTATCTGAAAAAGTCTCATGGTTAGGTAGTGGAAACCGATCGCTATTAAAGGCAAAGAGAAGATGATCGTTAAGCCAACAAGAACCCACCACTCAAGACTGATCCCCGTCAGGTGCAAGATTTCAATAAAGTTGTCGAATGTCTCTTCCAAAATAATATTGACCCCAAAAAAAATGGAAAAATCCATAAATCGAATCAATAAAAAATCGAAATAATGAAGGAGAATAAGAGAGAAACAAATGCTGATTAAAAGATAGTAGAAAAACTTGTGAAGGTAATTTCTGATCAAGTTGGACAAAAAAGCAAGAATAACAACTTCTAAAAGAGTTTGAAATGTGGAATAAACTAAAAAGAAAAAAGAGGAGAAACCGACATCTTTTTTAAACCCGAAAAAATAATGAATATTTAGACCAAGAAGACTGATTAGGATCAATATAAAGTAATAAGGGTTGAAGGTCAGCTTTTGAAAAAATGAGAAGAAAGAGGATCTCTCTCTCTTTTTTTTAAAGTTTTGAAAATCTCTCACTTATGATCCTATCTTAACCCTTCTAAATCTTTTAGAAACTTCTTCATTATTTTAAAAAATAGACCCAACACTTAATTCAATTAGATTTAAAATATATTTTTCTTATCTATATCTGCATGAGGTTTGTCAATTGTAAATATCATCGGTATATTTTATCCAATTCAAAATTTTGACTTTTATCTTTTTTCATATATTAAAATGTTTATGGAACTAGGAGCCTACATTCAAACATCAGGTCCCCTTTTTGAAGAGGTACAGAGTCGCTCCCTTTTTTCCGATGCAAAGCTTTTTCCTGACTCTTACCCCCTAATCCCCCCCCAAGAGTTAATCACTCTCTACAATAAGAAAAAAAAAGCAGCCCATTTTAACCTTAAAACATTTATAACCAAGCATTTCGTCTTTCCAGAAGAGAGGAAATATCCGATTTTCAAAGGGCTTGGGATGGAAGAATATATCGGAAAAATGTGGAATATTCTAGAGCAACGTATGACCTCCCCCTCCCCCTACAGCACACTTATCGAGCTGCCCGAGCCTCATATCATCCCAGGCGGACGTTTTCGGGAGTGCTTCTATTGGGATAGCTACTTTGTAGCCCTTGGGCTTTTAGCTTCTGGTCAGATCAAGCGGGTCAAAAATATGGTCATCAACTTTGCTTTTCTGATCAACCGTCTGGGATTTATTCCAAATGGAAACAGAATCTACTTTGCCTCCCGTTCTCAACCCCCCTATTTTTCCCATCTACTCAAGCTCCTTTTAGGGCATGTAGAAGAGGATTGGGTTTTGAGCTTCACACCACAACTCGAAACAGAATACGCTTTTTGGATGCAAGGGGCTGAGCAGCTTTCACCCGAGCAAAAAACCTCTTTGCACGTGGTGAGAATCGATCACGAAACAATCCTAAACCGGTACTATGACAGACTTGATTTTCCCCGTCCAGAGGCTTACAGGCGGGAAAAAAGCCTTGCTCAAAACGGAGCCCCCGTTGAATTTTTTCGCGCTTTACGCGCAGTATGTGCTTCGGGGTGGGATTTTAGCTCCCGCTGGTTTTCTCATCCAAAAGAGTTTAAAACCGTTCAGATTTTAGACATTGTTCCCGTCGATCTCAACTGCCTTCTCTACCACCTTGAAAAGACTCTGGCAGATTTTTCTGGCAGGCTTAAAGCCTTTGATAAAGAACGCCTCTACAGCTTAGCGGCTCAGAGGAGGAAAGAGTCCATACAGCGCACCTTTTGGAATCAACAAAAGAGGTTTTATTTCGATTACAACTTTAAAGATCAAAAGCACACCTCGACTTGGTCTCTTGCGGGAACTTTTCCCCTGTTTGATCAGATCGCCCTTGCCCACCAGGCAGAGGCGGTGGCCAAACATTTAAAGAAACGGTTCCTCTTTGAAGGAGGGTTTACAACTTCCCTTTATGAAGGAGAGCATCAATGGGATCACCCCAACGGTTGGGCTCCTCTCCAGTGGATTACGATCTCTTCTCTCTTAAACTATGGTGAAAATTCTCTTGCAAAGGAGGCTACCGAGCGTTGGCTTCGCCTTAATACCAACATGTTCAATCAAACAGGTAAAATGCTTGAAAAATACAATGTGCACCACTGCTTTTCACCAGCAACCCGAGGAGAGTACCACCCACAGGAAGGGTTTGGATGGACAAATGGTGTCGCCTTGGCTCTGAGCAGACTTCAGAAATGCGACTCTCTATGAAGCTTAAGGCCTGGGGTGAAACTGATCAAAGGCTTGGTGGAGCCGTTTTTGCGATAGGTGAGTGTACCGATCTGTTGTTGAAATATCCGCATGACCTAGAAGCTCTTGAATCACCCGCAGATCAGCTCCATGATCAAGGAGATGGGTGGCAAATGAGTGGCGCAGCGTGTGGGGGTAGATATTTTTCTTGATATTTGCACGCCTTGCGCACTGTTTGATGCTCGCCCAAATCTGGGTTCTACCGATCCGCCTTCCCCTTCTTGTCACAAAAAGGGGCACCCTTTTGGTCGCGCTCTCCTCTTTTCGGCAGATCAAATAGTTATCGAGTGCTTGAATTGCCCTTCTAGCAATGGGAACCAGACGCTCCTTGCCCCCTTTTCCCTTAACCCGAACCGTTTGATCATCAACATCACTCACATCAAGCGAGCAAAGCTCAGAGACTCTAATCCCGCTTGCATAAAGCATCTCAAAAATAGCTCGATCACGCAACCCTATCTCACCCTTATACCCTGTTTGCTCAATCAATCTCGCTATCTCTTCCTCTGTCATGATTTCTGGCATCAGTTGGCTCAATTTGGGAGAGTCAATCAAAAGAGCTGGATCGGTCTTGATAAAATTTTCCTGCTTTAAAAAGCGAAAAAAGGTTTTAAGCGAGATGAGATTGCGATAGATTGTACTTGAGGAGAGCCCTTTTCCCTTTCTGCTTTCGAGAAATGAGATGAGATCCTCTGCTTGAGCAAAAAGGAGACATTTTGGCTGAATAAATGATCGAAAAAAACGGATGTCCCGCTCATAGGCCTTGACTGTAGAGCGGGAGAGCCCTTTCTCAGAGTAGACAAAAACAAAGAAATCATCCAGGGGGCTCATATGACTAGTGCAAACTTGAATGAGTCTTGCCCCTTTCTCTTCTTTCTTCCTATCCCTTTCGCGGGAAGATGACCGAGCGCTTCTTTTGATACCCTAGATATTTTACCCTCATTTGCTTTCTCTTTGCGCACTCTACCGTGAGAAGACCCAAAGTAGTGATAAAGAACGTAAAGTCCGCCCGAGGAAGCGAGAACACATGAAATGATCAAAGGGGCGAGGGTTCCGCCCAGGAAAATCCCTAAAATTCCAGAAACGACTGTAAAAAGGGAAAAAGCGACAAACATACCGACATCTCTAGCGCCTACTTTTTTTTCTTTATAGTCTCGGAACAGAGTGTAACCGTCAAGCACAATTGACAGGATCGAACTCGCCGTGAACATCACAAGAATCACAATGGCCAGTATACCTCCACTCCCAACTAAACTCAAGCAGAGAGCAACAATTCCCATAACACTAGTAAGGATCGTCAGGAAATCGAAATTCATTCGAAGGCACACACTTTTTCTGACTTGATCGATCAAAGAGTGGGCTCTTTCAGAAACCGAAAGGTTATCCTCCTCATCAAACAAGCGGGTGCACAATCTCCTCTCTGAAGGGTTGTTGAGTTCTTCGAAAATTAGCTTTAGGGCATCGGTGCCCGCTACTCTTTCGAATGCGTTGATTTTTCGCTTTCTTTCAAGAATAAATGCCCGCTTTAGGTGCTGCTCAACGATTTCCTTCTTTTCACCCACCTTGCAAACCGCTTTTTCGATATAGTTTTTATCGACCATGGTTAGAAATTTTTCATCCCCTTCTTCGATTTTGACTATCTCAACCTCTCCATCCTCTTCAATAGTGCTCTTGATCCTATCTCGCTCTTTGTCAGTCAAATCGACCTGATTCAAAAGGAAAGAGAGCCCAGATGCAAGCCTTTTTCTCTTATCGCAATTTGCCATCGCTTTTTCTAAATCATCAACAAACTGCCTGCTCTCTATCATCTTCATTCCTGAACTTACAATTTGTAATAAGCCACAAAGTATAGCTGCGAATGCAACAATATCTTTCAAAACCAAGACCAAAGTGGATAACCAAGTCGCTTTAGAACCTATCGCCTTAGCGATCCCCTGGATAATACCCATAGGGACCTGAACAAGCGTTGCACTGACCAATCGAAGGGTACTTCGCGCCCAAAGAAGAAGGGAAGACTCCACACCATAGCGGTCATTAACCTTGGCTGCCTTTTCAAAAGAAGTAGAATGTTGAGAGACCGCGAGATAATAAGATATAATCGAAAACCCTAATAAGAGACTAACAGGCGCAAAGTTATGCGTTCGTCGAGACTCAGCTACTAAAGCAATATTAATAAAGTTCGAATAAACCGCCTCGAAATCAGAAGCAACAGAGGAGCAATCGAGCAGAGACGCATCTACAAATAACCACTCATCTTCCCTGTTTATGCTTTTTTGAAAAAGAAGATCTGTTTTTTGTGCTCTATCTGAAAGAGTGCAACTTAAAGG
>JANQSR010000187.1 GCA_028279205.1 Simkania sp. | reverse complement strand
CAAAAAGGGGAGGGATTTTGAGAAAATGCTAGATGGGGCTCTTTATCTTCCATGTAGGTCAAATAGCTCTTTTGTCCCGAGAGCAATTTAATAGATTGGCCACTCCTTTTTAACCCGAAAGAGATGCATAGATCAGAAGCTGTTGCATCTGGTCTGGTATTTTTGCCCCAAAAAATCACCTCTTTGGCCAGATCTGGCAACGGGCATGTTTTAAATCTTGAAGAGGCAGCCAAGACCCCTTCACCAATCGTTTCAAGATTCGGCAACTCCTTTTCCTTGGGCAAGGCCTTGGAAGGTATTGGGGGGGAAGATTTCAACACTCTGTTTGTCTGAAACGACTTAGCTCCGAGCCAAACAAGGGAAAACAGGAGGAGAAAAATGGCGCAAAGGCTGAGCCACTTGAAAAGAGTTTGAAGGTGGAGAAAGGTGAAATTTTTGGCAATCAAAACCGAGTATCAAAAAAAATCTTGTCAACATCGCATTCATTCTACGACTTTTAGCAAAAAATTTCAAAGAAAAGGGGATTTAATCTAATTGCAAAAAAAGATTGTACGTTCTAATTTAAGAGCGTAGGGAAAATTCCCCCCATGTGGTCGTTTTCGTCCGCGATTGTTTAACTTATGAGACTTGGGGGAATTTAGACCACCTTGTGATTAGAACAGACGGTAAGGTCAACACATATGGATAAGAAAGTCAAAGAGGGCGTCAGTGTTCAAGAGATAGAGAATTTCAGTAAAAAGTACCATTTCGAGATCGCTTTTACCCTCTACTTCATTCTCGCAACCCTTTTGAGTCTTTTCTGGAAATTTTTTGGCACAAAGTTCAGCCTATTTTTAATAGGCATTGGAGGCATTCTGGGGGTTTGGTTTCCTTCCAAGATTAAGAGCGCCACTGCGTCCGCTTTTCGGTTCATCAAAAAACAGGAAAAAACGACCCACCTGATTGTGGCAGCACTAGGCCTTCTCATCGCCATTTTCTTCCCCCCCCTCATTTTTTTCCTAACAGGGTGGCTAGGGGGAGCTGGAATGCGCCAAATATATAGCTCAGACTTGAAGAAAGAGGTGGATCAAGAGATCGATGTCGACTAGAGTTGAATCAGACTCTAAGAGCGGCTTGCCTAGATGAGATATAATCTAAGAGAGAGATAGAGCCGACATTAAAGTGGTCGCAAACCTTTCTAACCTCTTTTGCATTGATTCTCTGATCCCTTTCTGAAGCGTCGGATAGATGGGATTTGATCTCTTTCCACGTATCAAGTTCTTTATCTTGCAGCCCCAACTCTTGGCACAAAGTAGCGATTCTTATCAGGTTAAAAGCAAACAGACAAGAGCCACATCCGAGCTTTTGCCCCCTCTGCCAAAGAAGAGTGTCGCCGAGCATTTCCTCTTTTAAACGAAGAGCCCCGTCTAACGCATCCTTAAATTTCTTTTCGCTAATCAGAAGAGACCCAAAAGCATAATCTTTAAAATAGGTTTGGTTGCCCCTTCCAAGTGCCCGGATTCCAAACTCTTTTGCTTTCTCCTCCTCCTGGAATGCAATAAAGTCCTGAGCGATTCTAGCTTCATATTCCGCTTTGAGCTCAGGATGTTTTTTCATAAAAAAGAGCACATGTTCTAGCTCTTCGTGCTTTTTACCCAAAGACTCTTTCCAGTTAAAAAAAGCACAGCTTGCCGCAACAAAATCTTGCTCGTTTGTCTGCACTTTTTTGCACATTCTGACTCCGAAAAAGGCTAAAAAGAGCAAACAAAAAAACGCCATATAAAGGGAGCTTCTACGAAGAGGAGAGGGCACACGGGAAAAAAAATCTATCAGCTTGGTCTTCATACTTCTATTCTTAATTTAGGCGAAAAGCCTATCTTACCCAAGAACCCTTTTTTTATGCAAAAATCTTAAAAGATGAGCCAACACGCGTCTGTGACCAGAAGAAAACGGTTTTTTATCCATCTCATCGATTGGCACCCACTGATGGAGGGGGATATCTGGAAGGTGAGATGTTGAGAAAATATGAGGATAGAGAAAGGCCTTGTACCTAGTAAAGCTATGGGAGAGGGCGGGTAAGGATCTTTGGTGAGAAAGAGCCAAAGAAAACCGCTTTTCGACTCGATCAGACCAAGTTGTGATATCGTCGATGGGCTCGGACACCTCTAAATAAGGAAATTCGAAGAGATCTGCCATGACGTTGCCTTCTTTTCCCTTCTTTAAGAGGAGATAGTGGGGGGTCTTAATGATGCAAACGAGTCGATGCAATAGAGTAACAGGAACTTTTCCCCTCAGTTTGGGAATATGGTGCGTCTTCCCTGTTTGATAACTCAAGCAACAGGGCATTAGGGGGCAATCTTGACATTTCGGTTTTTTTTGACAAACAAGAGCTCCCAATTCGATGAGCCCCTCCATGATCACCCATGGCTCATGATCTGGTAAAAGGGAGGTCACGATCTCTGCGACTTTTTGACGCATCTTTTGTGATTGAATCAGATCTTCGAGCGCGAACAGGCGGGAGACAACACGCAAAACATTCGCATCAATTGCAACCGCTTTCTTTTTAAACGCAAAACTTCGAATTGCCCCAACGGTGTAAGGGCCAACCCCTTTGACTTTTCTTAAACTGCTCTCATCTTCTGGAACTTGTCCCTTGTGAACCCGCGTTAAATACTCGGCTCCTTCGTGCAGATGACGTGCGCGTGAGTAGTAGCCAAGACCTTCCCAAGCTTTGATCACCTCCTCTTTTGAGGCTCTAGCCAGAGCTTGAACTGTGGGGAAAAGGGAGATCCACTTTTCAAAATAGGGGATCACAACAGCGACCTGAGTCTGTTGGAGCATGATCTCGGAAACCCAGACCGCATAAGGGGAACAATTTTCCCTCCAAGGAAGCTTCCTTTTATGCTGAGAAAACCACCCCTTTAAACGAATTAGATCTAAATCTTTCATTTATGAGCTTTTATTCTGTTTGGCAAGCTAATTGCATATGGTTAGTTGGCAACGGCCGGGGATAGTTTATGAAGAAAAATAAAAAACAACAAGCAAGCAACTACTTGCAAAACTTGATCAAGCATGAAATCACTCTATGCCAAGAGATTCTGAGCCAAATGGCGCAGCAAGAGTATTCTATGTTGGCGGGCGATCTTGAGGTGCATGATCAAGTGCAAAGAGAGGCTCAAACACTTGTGAAAGAGCTTCACATTTTACAAAAAAAGAGAAAGCAATGGATCGGAGAGCTCGATCAAGATCTCAAAGGTCTCTTTGATAGATTTGATGAGATAGACACAGAGACACCTCTCCTCTTAGAAAAACATAAAACTTTAATTTTTAACATTAAAACACAAAAAAAACGGAACGACACTCTGTATAAATTGATTCAGAATAGGGGAAGACTCGACCATGCGAACAAAGCCCTAAATTCTGAAATCATTTATGACAGCAAAAAGAAAAAGCCCCTGCTGATTACGATTGACTACCCTGAAGAGACCCCTTCTTGAGTAAATAGGTGTTAATCATGGAACGTGAGTAAATGCCTGTTAATCACGGAAAAAGCCTTTGCTCTGCATGAAGGATCAGACTCCCTTTCTGCCAATTTTCTAACTCCGTTTAGATCTAAAGGGTCTGAACTTAACCAGGCTCTGATGAGTTTTAAATTGGCAAAAGAGAGCTTACAGTAGAGGTTTTTATCTTCTTCCCCTA
>JANQSR010000159.1 GCA_028279205.1 Simkania sp. | reverse complement strand
AAATAAATAGTTCATCTGGAGTGATCCTGCCTGCGTAGAAACGGGCAATGAGCCGTTTTCTCAGCTCCAAAAACCCCTGTCCCTCCCCATAGCCTCGATACCCTTTCTCTGTTCCGAGAAGAGCGGCCGCTTTTTCGATTACCCCTGTAACGTGAGAGGGAAGCGGTTTAACCGTATCTCCGACTCCCAAACTAACCAGAGAGACTTGAGGGTTTTTTTCTAAGAAAAGCCGTTTTTTCTGATTTATTTTCAAAAACAGATAGCCCTCTGTCATTTGCTCAAAAACGGCCCGCCTTTTAACCATGGAGATACCCCCTCTCTTTGGCGAGCTCGGCCACTAGCAAACTCCCGCCCGCAGCTCCACGAATCAGGTTATGGGAAAGAGCGACAAATCGCAGATCAAAGATCGAACATTTTCTAAGCCTTCCAAGAGCAACGCTCATCCCTTTGCCCACGTTTTTATCTAGAAGGGGTTGAGGGCGATCCTCTTCATGCAAATAGCGCAAGGGGGATTTTGGTGCAAAAGAGAGATTGAGAGGGGAAAACTCTTCCCATATTTTCCGAACCTCTTTTATTTCGATCGGTTTTTCAAATGTGGCCGAAACAGAAGCGAGGTGCCCTTCGAAAACGGGAACCCGATTAGAATGGACAGAAAAAGCGATCTGCTCATTTGAACACTCCAAAATCTTAAGAGGTTCTGTTTCCGATTTTTCCTCTTCTCCTTCGATATAGGGGAGAATATTTTCTTCTAATTGACAATCTTTTCCACCGCCTGAAGTTGCTTGCATCGTTGTCACACACACTTTTTTAAGAGTATAAGCCTGGTGAAGAGGGTAGAGCGGCAGCAAAAAGCTTTGGACTGTGCAGTTTGGTTTAACAACGATAAACCCCTTCCATCCCCGCTTTTTTCTCTGAACATCAATCAGTGAAAGGTGATCTGCGTTAATCTCTGGGATGATCACTGGGATATCATCCTCTTTGCGGAGAGCCGCAGAGTGGGAGAAAATGGCGCACCCCTCTTTTGCAAGTGCAAACTCCAAAGAGGGAGCAAGAGACCCTTTTACCGCAGAAAAGATAACAGGTGCAGGCTCAGGGGGTTTAAGTTTGAGATTTAGAATCTTTTCAGAGAAAGGGTGACAAAAGTAGCCTGAAAGAGCCTCTCTGTAAATTTTACCCTCCCACTTGGGAGAGGCCGAGAGATAGGCTATTTCAAAAAGAGGGTGCTCTTCCAACAAGCGAACATAGGTTTGCCCAACAAACCCCGTTGCTCCTAAGATCCCTACGGAAATTTTCTTCATAAGGGAACCTTTTTGACTTTCAAAAGCTCTTCGAGCCTCTCTATGTTTTGTGGATCAAGAGATGCCAAAGGTAATCGGCACCCTCCAGAAGCTCTTCCCAAAAGAGCCATCATCGCTTTGATCGGCGCGGGGTTTGTCTCAAAGGAGCAGGCTTTAAAAAAGGGGTAGAGCTCCCGCTCTTTCTCACGTGCAATCTCAAAATCCCCCTCCAGGGCAGAGCGCACAAATGCAACCATTTGCTTAGGGCTGAGGTTTGAAAGAACAGAGATCACTCCTCCAGCACCCAAGGCTATAAGTGGGAGGGTCAAACGATCTTCCCCTGAGAGAAAGAGAAAATCTCGAGGAAGGTAATAGAGCATGTCCTGTGCTAACTGAATACTCCCAGAAGATTCTTTGATCCCGATGATGTTTTCTACTTTAGCAAGTTTCATCAAGGTATCCACCTCTATAGATACCCCTGTGCGGGCAGGATTATTGTATAAGATAACAGGAAGAGTTGATGCTTTTGCAATCGTTGTAAAATGTTTATAAAGCCCATCCTGGGAAGGTCTGTTATAAGCGGGTGTGACGACGAGCAAACCATCAGCTTTTAGCTTGGTCGCCATTTCCATTTTCATCAAAGAGCGTCTGGTTGCACTCTCTCCAATGTTGACGAGCAGAGGAACCTTTCCCCCCGAGGCTCTAACGGCGGTTTGGACAAGATGCTCATATTCATCGAGCTCTAGTGTGAGGGACTCACCCGTTGTTCCCCCAATGAGCAGACCATCAACCCCATTTTTTATTTGAAAATCGATGTTCTCTTTTAATCCTTGGGTATCGATCAGACCACCCTTGAAGGGGGTGATCAGTGAGGTAATAACTCCTTTAAATTGCATTTAACATCCTCCATAAAATCATCGAATGTCCACACACCGACCTTGCCTTGAATCCATTCTGAAGCTGCAACAGCCCCTCTTGCAAACTCTTCACGGCCAGACGAGCGGTGAATCAGCTCGATTGTATCATCTCCCGCATTAAAAATGATCTGATGCATCCCAAACAAATTTCCACACCTAACACTTGCAAAAGGGACACCTGAAAGAAGCTCGGCGGTGCCCGAAGGGGCATCCTTTTTGTCATGGTGGTGCATCTCAACTCCAGCCACGTCAAATCCAAAGGGCTCCGTTAATTTTTTGGCATGTTCAAATAGCTTCTTGAATAGGTGGATTCCCATTGAAAAATTTGAAGAGTAGAGGAGTCCAAAGGGTGTTTTAAGGGCTAGATCCTTTGCTTTGTGCAAATCGGCCTGCCAACCCGATGTCCCAATGATAATATTTTTTTTAAATTTGGCGATCTTCTGTAGGTTGGTCCATACGGCACTTGGCTCGGTAAAATCAATACAGACATCGACCTCTTTTAGCAAATCGAATGCGGAGTGAGAAGAACAGATCCGACAAACGACATCGTGCCCCTTTCTCAAGGCAACAGCTTCAACAGCTGTGCCCATTTTTCCATATCCAAGCAATCCAATCTTCATTTTACTTTTCTTATAGAAATTCTCCAGAAATTCTCCACCTGGAAGAGATACAGATGATTAAAAAACTAAGGTTTAAAGGCAAGAATATTTCATGAATTTTAATTCTTAAAATAATTATTAATTGAATTGACCCAAGGAATAAAAATTGTTATGAGAAAAATGAATATAAAAATTTTTATTAAAGGCGTTGAAATGAAAAATTTAAAGCTTTTTCTTTTTTTTAGTTTTTTTATTACTCCACTTTTAGCAAAAGAGAAAGTTGATTCTAAAATGGTCTACATTTATCAAAGGGAAATCAAAGGAAAAAATTCAAAAACCACGTGGACTGTCGAGGAGAAAGGGCAAAAACTCCACATTCAGGGATTAAGCGATAGTGGGAAAACAGTGGTGATCACGGCACTTCCATTGAACACAAAAAGTTTTTCTTATCAATCTAAGAAGGAGAAGAATGCGTACCAAATCGATCGCAATGGACCTTTTCTCTGCGCCAAACGAACCGAAAATGGTCATACGACGCAAAAAAAATTTAACATCGGAAACGACTTCTGGATTCAAGAGTTTGATTTCAGTATGCGGGCGTTCATCCTTTCAAAAGCACATTCGCTCAAGTTTTACACGGTTCACCCGACTCGTTTGAGCCTTCATCACATGGTAGCAAACAAGTCAAGCAAAGTGGAGAAGGTGGTGATTCGGGATCACTCCTACGAAACTGTTCAAGTCAGAGTGACTCTGATAGGCATTAAAAAAATGCTTTGGAAGGCTGAGCTTTGGTTCGATCTAAAGACGGGAGATCTTCTGAGATACAGAGCGAACGAAGGACCCAACACGCCGACGAGCGTGATCTCACTTTTTTCAAAAACCAAACACAAGGGTCAAACACAAGAGCCAAACACAAGGGTTAGCCCCCTAAAAAATTTATTTTAATCTATTTAGCGTACCTTCTTCAAGGGGACTTCAACCCATTTAACATTTTTTTATAATGATCAGGAATCGGCTGAGATCTTTTTTTTCGAACCGAATAAAAGACATGAACAATTGAGACACTCCCCATGACTTCCTGCCCTTTTTTGAGCTCAGCTAAGTAGGAAAAAGAGCTGCTGCCCACATGGGTTAAGCTCAAAAAAATATCGAGATGATCCCCAGCTTTTACCGGAGATAAAAAATCACTTTTAACCTGCACAACTGGCAAGAGAAACTTTTTTTCTTCGATCATCGAATTGAGTGAAACTCCTGATTTTTGCATAAATTCTTCAAAAGTTTCTAAAGCCATTTGCAACTGATTCGCAAAGTATAAAACCCCTGTTGCATCAGTATCTTGCAAACGGACGGTTCTCCGATCTCGAAAACCCATAAAGCGAATGACCCCTATTTTTTTAAAAAATTTTGGTAAAACCAATCTATTTTCTAGAGAGTAGAATAGTACCCATTTTTATTCTGCATAAAAAAAAGAATTATTTTAGATCGATAAATCTCTTGAAAATCACAAAAAAATAGCTTTGAAAGCCCTCTAACCAAGGTTGCCTAAAATCGGTAGGGTTTCCTATAATGGGCTGTTCATCCCCAGATAAGCCAAGCGTACCAATATATGGAAAAAGCAAGAAGAATCGCATCCTCTTCTAGTAAAACCTTGGAGCGCTTGAAGCGCTTGGATAAGAAAACCGAGCAGCGAAAAGAGCCCCCTTCCCCCCCCGTCGATCATGCGGCCTTGAGCCTCTCTTTTTTTAAAAGAGGGGAGCGGTGCC
>JANQSR010000158.1 GCA_028279205.1 Simkania sp. | reverse complement strand
TTTGCAAGGTTTTGGGCAAAAATCGCAATTTCTATGCATATTTTATATTAAAAAATACCTTTAAATCAAGCTTTTCTCTCAGATAAACAAGGATTCACGTATATTTTCAGGGACGACTAAACAACTTTCTTGTTCTATTGCATTTTAAATGACTTAATAAAATGTTTAAAATCATCCTCTACATAGTTCTTCCCATCACATTCCATAGAGAGCATGTAAAGATTATTATTGGCTATAATGGCACGTCCTTTAAAATAGGTCTTTTTCACCTGAATGAAGAAATCGAGCGCTTCATACCCTTGAACTTTGGTTAGGTCTGCGAAAATGAGTCTGTTTTCTGGGTTTTGTGTGATGAGCCCATTGAGGAAGTTCTCCAGGTTGATTTCCGCACGTGACCCGTTTACAAGGGGGGGGTATTGGGCAATCAAAAGCATGTAAATAGCCTTTTTTCCATGCGTTGACACGTAGACATCGTAGCGCAGGTTACTCCCCTCTTCAGAAAGGGGCATGATCTGTTTTAAATGCTCAGGCGCGCTAGGCAAAGAGATACTACAAGCTCCTTGAATAGAGTGAAACCTTTTCCACCTTTCCATGTTTGGATTTTGTAAGACCCCTTCTTGAGTCCCACTAAAAGCTTTCCCCTCCTGAGTGAAACCGATTGAAGCACAGGCAAAAAAGGAGAGACCGAATGCGAAAAGAGTTTTTTCTCTTATCCATTTTTTTGACAACTTAAACATTTTTCCCTCAATAATTTGAGTTTATAAAATTTCTAATTTTACTATCGATACAGCAATTAATTAAAAACCAAATTAAACAAAAAAGAACCAATGATTAACAAAACAGCCGAAAAGATAATCGCTAAAATTATATTTAGGATAGTCCTCCATGTAGAAAACTTTTGAACTTCCACCAGAGTGCACACAAGAATGACGACCGTCCAACAAATCGAAGAAATTGAAAGAAAACCTACTATAAGAATAGGTTTAACAATTATTAGTCCTAATAGAATCGACAACCCAAAAGCAGCGATCCGAGGAACACTCGCCCAATAAACCGCCGCTCTTATCTGCTTAAAAGAGCCCTTTCCTTTCAACATCTTGCCCCCCCAATAGAGAAAGGCTGCCAAAATGGTAAAATTTAGATACTCAAAGAGAAGCGCCAACATGAAGAGGATTGGTAAAGGTGAAATAAGGAGCCCTGTTAAGGAGGGGACCGTTGGGAAGAAAGTATACCAAATGAGTACTTGGAAAAAACCTAAGATAGAGCAAATGGCTAAGAATCGGTAGCTTACATTGTAATTTACGATCGATCTGATCGTCTGCCCCGGTTTAACCCAAATGCTAAGCCATGGATTAATCCTAAAGCTCTTTTCTGTCATGCGTTTTTTCTCCCCGAAGTAAGGGCAATTCTAAAAATAGAACGACAAAAGCCCGTACTTTCAAGCTACATGAAAGAAAATAATTCATCAATTAAAAAATTAAATGATGTACTGAAAGCAGAGGGCAAAGACAATTGTCACAAGAACAGGTGTCTTAATTGGCCTAAAGACAAATAGTTTGTATAAAATATTCAAAACGGCCAAAACCAAAAGGGAAGGGTAAATCACTTCCAAGACAGGGAAGAGCATTTTCACAATGACCTGAAAATCAAAGCAAGCAATCCATGCGGCTAGAACCAAAATGGTGCCAGTCGCAATATTGTAGCTCATTTTTCCCCTGAAAACTTGTTTGCGGAGAAAATCTGCGCAGATCACTGTAAGAGCGATCACTGTCGTTAAGCAAGTGAGAACAATAGACATGCAGATAACCAAACCAGCATAATGGCCAAGAATCATGTGTCCTAATTTGCCGATGAGCTCTCCATCTGGCGTTCCTGCGAGCACATGACTCTGCTTGGCTGCTACATAGCCAAGCCCAATGTAGGTCATAGTCAGCAGAGAGGAGCCTATGAGGGTTACTTTGAAAACAGAAGCAAAGAGGGCTTTTTCCCTTCTCTTCTTAGCCCCATTGACCCCCTCCTTGACAGATTGTTGGGCTTGCAACTTCTTGTAAACAAGAGAAGAGAAGAAAAAAGCAGCAATCAGATCCATCGTGTTGTACCCCTGTTTCAAGCCGAGTAGAAAGGGGTTTGAAACATCTGCTCCCGTGGAGAGTCTCTCTGAAGAGAAAAAGATCCCTTTTACAACGATAAAGAGGAGAGAAAGGATAAGAATAGGCGAAAGAACATACCCAATCAGATCGAGAACGCGTCTTTTTTTGTAACAAAATAAAAAAATAAGCAGGCAAGCGGCCAAAATAAAATAAACAGAGTCGAGACCAGAAAAATAAACCTTTAATGTTGAAAAAGTTAGCGTGATTAGCCTAGGGATTCCCCCAAAAGGCCCCATAAGCCCCATAAGGATCGAAATGATAATAAAGGATGGAATTTTACCTATGCGATCAAAAAAAACCTGATAGTTTCCTTCAAAAAGAACAATAGAGATCAGGCCAGTAAACGGGATCAAAATCGCAGTGATGATAAACCCTAAAAGAGCCATGCCAATTCCACTGCCTGCCTCTTGACCTAGCAGAAGAGGGAATACAATATTTCCAGCACCGAAAAACATAGAGAAAAGTGCCAAGCCATCTGAGAAAACGGAGCTTTTAATCCGACTGCTCTTTTTTTTGATCGAGTTAGTCACAAGACCTCACTGAAAAAACAAGTAAATGTTTAAAATGTTTAAAACAATTTAAGCCATCCACTCTCTTAAAATCAATCAAAATGTTTGCTTCCCTGAATTAATGATCCCTTGTTAGACTGGCTTTAAAGAGGAGAATGGAAGCGGCTTGCGAGACGTTTAAAGAGTCAATTTGACCTAAAAGGGGGATTTTAACGCTCACATCCGCAAGCCTCGTGAGCAAAGGTTGAACGCCTCGATGCTCGGAACCCATAATAAGCACACTTTTTTTGGGAAACACAAAGGTGTCGACCCTCTGGGAGTCTTGATCCGCGTCAGCTGTCACCACCTGGTAACCCGCTTTTTGAAACTGTTTGAGACTTTCTGCCAGATTTAAAACGCGCAGCAAGGGGACGAGTTCAGATGCCCCGACGCTCGCCTTTGCAACAACAGGCGTAATGCCAACACCCCGATTTTTTGAAAAGAGAACCGCATTTGCACCAAAACAGGCAGCAGCACGTAAAATCGCGCCAAAATTTTGAGGATCTGTGATTCCGTCACACATGAGAACAAGTGACCTATCAAGCGGCTTTTCTAAAAAAGTTTTAAGGTTCATATAAACTCTTTTGTGGAGCCTAGCCAAAAAACCCTGGTGCGAGTCAGAATTGACCATTGAAGAGAGCAACTGTTTTGAAACAAATTGAATGGGAATACCCAGGTCTACTGCTTGCCTCAAGATCGGTTCACTCTTTTGAGAAGAGAAGATTTTTTGAATATTTTTCGGGTTTCTCTTTAAAATCTCTCTTATACAATTTTTTCCCATGACCCATGTTTGCTCTTTCATAAGCTAAAAGACTACCTTTAAGTACGCTTTTAAGTTCGAAAACCAGGCTACAGATGATACACGAAATCTGGTGTAGAAAGGAACTTTAATTTGTTATGAAATGGGAACTCCTATATAAGGAGGTAGAGTTAGATCCATCTAACCCTCTTAACCCATGAGGCCAAAAATGAAAGGACCGCTTGTTGTCGTTAGTAAAGTCAAGCAATTTATAAAAGAAGCAGGAATGAACACCGCAGATAGCACCAAACACGCCTTGACGGAGATTGTGAAAAACGCGTGCTTAAAGGCGATCGAAAATGCAAGGATCGACGGAAGGAAAACGGTCATGGATCGGGATTTTGAAATTTAAATTTTAATTAATCTTTCTTGCTATTTTACTTGTCATAAATCCTATCTATTCATTACAATCAACCTCTACGTTCGTTCAAATAACCAGGTTTTATCATGAATTCAGTATCATTCAACATTTTCAACAGTAGTTCTCCTGACGTGGTTTTTTCTGATCAGGTCAGCGAGCACATTGACAAAGTTAATAGTCTCTTTCTTGGAAAACAAGGAGTGTCGCAAGAAGCAGCGGGTGCTCGCTATCGACCTATATTCGATTTTTCTCCCTTTCCTATATGGCCTTCCGTACATTATAGTACAACAAACGTCTCTATTGGGGAAGCTCGGGAAGATAAAGGCCCTTCCAATTTTTTACCTGCTCTTGTTGCCCTTTCTTTTGGTTTTCTAACTGGTGGTCTTTCGGTCTATTGGGAGAATTCTCAAGAAGAACTTGATTTACACAATGAATTTGCCGACAAAACTAAACAATCTTTTGAAAGATTGTCTGAGGGAGAAT
>JANQSR010000156.1 GCA_028279205.1 Simkania sp. | reverse complement strand
AGCACGACTTTGGTTTTGATTTTTTTGTCCCATTTTGTTTGCTTCATATTAGACTCCTTTTCACGGTTAAGATGATAAAACATTCCGTAAAAAGGTACGATCTCTTAATGGGGAGCAGTATACTTTTCTTATTTGGCCTTTTCTAAGGCTCGGACTTGGTCTTCCGTCAAAATCAACTGGCATTACAAGCCCTACTGCTTCATCCTTCCCAGGACAAACAGCACCAAAAATATAGGCGAGAAAAGGATCAATTATTGACTTTCTTGTAGTCGCTTTTGGGCGACCCGCGTCATCTAGCTCGCCGTAATCGCAATTGTAAAGACAATATCTTCGACAGAAGCCCCTCTTGAAAGGTCGTTGACCGGTTTTTTTAGCCCCTGAAGTATCGGCCCAATCGATAAGACATGAGCGCTCTGTTGCACCGCTTTATAGGTCGTATTAGCCGTATCCAGATCGGGAAAGATATAGACTGTCGCCTTGCCTGCAACGGGGCTGTTTGGAGCCTTTTTCTTCGCCACTTCGGGATTGAAGGCGGCGTCATACTGAAGAGGGCCATCGACAACCAAATGGGGCCACCCCTTTTTGATCAGCTCCGTTGCCTTCTCTACTTTTTCTACAGAGGCTCCAGATCCCGAGCGTCCCGTGCTATAACTGATCATGGCGATGCGCGGCAAGATTCCAAACTTCTCAGCAGACGCGCTGCTTTGAACCGCAATATCTGCGAGCTCTTCCGCTGTGGGATTCTGATTGACGGCGCAATCCCCATACACGAGCACCTGAGTAGGTAGACACATGAAGAAGATGGAGGAGACAAGCTTCACACCGGGATTTGTCTTGATCAGTTTCAAAGCGGGCAAGATCGTTTTTGCCGTCGTCTGTCCGATCCCAGCGACCAAACCATCCACCTCTCCGCTATGAAGAATCATCGTTGCCAATGTCGTATCATCAGTTAGGTATTCACGTGCCTGTTTTTCTCCCACCCCTTTGTGTTTGCGAAGCTCTACAAAAGGGTGAACGTACCGCTCTCTGACCTCTTCGGAGTTGATAAACTCTACTCCGTTTCCCATGGGAACGTCGTAATCTTTGGCCAAACGAAACACCCTATCCTGGTCACCGAGAAGAGCGATTCGAGCAATTTTTCTCTCAACACAGATTCTCGCAGCATTTAAGATGCGAGGCTCTTCTCCCTCTGGTAAGATGATCTTACGATCTCTTTTTCTCACTTTTTCGATCAGTTGAAACCGGAAGGCTGGAGGGGAGAGCTCATGTTTGGGATAGGCTGCACTGAGCTTTCTAATCCACTTTGCATCGACGAAATGGGCGATAAATTCCTTGACCATCTCCCTCCGTTCATGGTCATCTTCTGGAATCTCCATGCTGAGATTTTGAAGGGAAATCGCCGTTCGCAAACTATCTGTTTTCACAGACAGAATGGGAAGCCCACCCCGGATGGCTGCTTCGCAAAGCTGTTTTGTGTTAGGCCCTGGCAGATACCCCCCTGTTAACAAAAGGGCCGCAACGCTCCTTTCGCTTAAATAAGCAAGACATGTGGCTAGAATCACATCTGAGCGATCACCCGAAGTGAGCACCATTGTGTCTGCTTTTAAAATTTTTGCCATATTTTCAACGCCCGATCCAGCAATCGCAAAGTGCAGCACGCGGTTTTGCACGATCTTGCCCTCATGCAAGCAAGTCGCTTCCAAATGCTTCTGAATATCTTTGACCCTAAGAGCCATCAGATGGCGCTTCCAGGGAAAACAGCCAAGGAGTTTAAAATTCTTTTTTTTAAAAACAGAGCACTTATCAAAGATTTTTTGCTTCTCTTGTCCGTGCTCGCCCAAATCAAAAAGGTCAATCCGCGCATTTCCACATCGATCAATAGGAGCTCCCACCTTATTGAACATACACCCGAGGCTCTTTTCACTCTCAACTCCCCCATAGGGTTGAGCTGCAATCTCAATTTGCTCGCTGATTACCTGCAAAGAGTGATTGCCTGGATTCATCACAAAAATTGTTTGCGCATCGAGTGCCCGCGCCATCTCAAAGTTAAGTTGAGAAGCGTAGCTATATCTCTGGCTTAAAACGATCCCTTGAACGACGACAATATCAACCTCTTTAACCCAATGATCAAAATAGGCTAGGAGAAATTCGAGGATCCGGTCTTTCTGATTTTGACTGAGAAGAGTCTCGACAAATTCAATGGGAAGGGGCTCTTTTGATTGAGCAAGGACTCTACTCAAGAGTTTTTTATTAAGACTACGCAATCTATGCGTCATAGGATCTAGAAAACAAACTTTAAGACCCTGGTTTTCAAAAGCGCGCGTTAGTCCAAGCGAGACTGTTGTCAGCCCTGCATCAAGCCCGATGGGAACCATGAAAAGCGTCTGCATCACAACCCCTCGACAAGGGCAAAGGCATCTTTGGCGATCAGTAGCTCCTCATTTGTAGGAAAGATGAAAATTTGAGGAAGGTGTCCTTTGGGAGAGATCTGTTTTGCACTCTTCTGATTCAGCTTCTCTTCGATTTCAAACCCCATGGGTCTTAGCCACTCGACCACTCGACTTCGGACAAAAGGGGCATTCTCTCCAATACCCCCAGTAAAGACCAGCGCGTCGGGAAGTCCCAAGGGAACAAAGTAGGAGGCGATATATTTTGCAAGTCTGTAACAAAACATTTCAATGGCCAAAACAGCGAGTTTATCCCCTTCTTCTGCTGCTTTCTTCACAAGCCTTAAATCTGCACTAACACAAGATACGCCCAATAAACCGCTCATTTGGTTGAGCATGAGAACCATTTTTTTCGCAGAAATATCGAGCTTATCAGATAAAAAAGCTACAGCAGCAGGGTCAATATCACCGCTCCTCTTTCCCATCATCAACCCCTCCAAAGGGGTAAATCCCATGCTCGTATCGACGCTCTGACCATTTAAAATCGCACAAACACTACACCCGTTGCCCAGATGAGCACTCACAATCGAACACTCTTGAACCCTCTTTCCAAGTGCCTTAGCTGCCTCCTCGGTGATGTAACGGTGGCTTAATCCGTGAAATCCGTAACGGCGCACCTTATGCTCTTTGTAGTAGACGTAAGGAATGGCATAAAGGTGAGCATGTTTGGGAAGGGTTTGATGAAAAGAGGTATCAAAAACGGCGACATGAGGAAGTTCTGGATAGAGCTCTTGCATGACCGCAATCCCTAAAATATTGATTGAGTTGTGAAGAGGGGCTAGATGTTGAAGCGTGTACATTTCTCCTAGCACCTTTTCATCTACAATCACCGATTGGGTGACCTCTCCCCCATGTACAATCCTATGACCAACAGCAACAACCGTTTTTTCGATTTTAGGAGATTTTTTGATAAGGGTAACGATCTGACCAATCACCTCTTGGTAGTCAAACCGCTTGAGTTTCTCAAGCCCTTTTTTTTTGCCCATTTGCCAGTGCAAGCAGCACCTTTCCGTTTGAATATTTTCCGCAATACCGCCGAGAAGCACCTGATCTGAGCTGTTAATCACTTGAAATTTGATCGATGAACTACCACAATTGAGAACAAAAACAGACGACATAGACTTCCTTGAAAAAAGCAACCCACAGGGCTTAAAAGATTCCCTCTGGTCTCAACTTTTGTATAGCAGTTTTGTAAATTTTCAAAAGCTCGTTTTCTTTAGACGGGGGCCTCGTGGAGCATCCTCAATCTCGTACCCCCTGGACTCAATGTAGCTTCGCTGCTTGTCCGCTTCGACCCAATCTTTTTGAGCTCGAGCCGCTTTCCGCTTTTCGAGTGCGACTTGGATCTCGCTCGGAAGCTTCTCTTCTCTTGCCTCCATCGGAATCACTCCGAGCACTTGGTTGGCCTCTTCTAAGAAATGTAGGATCTCTCTAGCCCCTCTTTCTGTCACCTGCTTTCGATCAATCTCTACATTGACCAAACGGACAAAATCAAAAAGAGCGGCGAGAGCAACTGAAATGTTTAGATCATCTGCTAAACCGTTTTGGAACTGAGTGCGCACTTTTTCTAACGAAGAGAGGCAAGCATCATCACCACTTGCTCCACTCACATCATGTAGACGGTAAGCAAAAGCTTCTAAACGGGAAAGGGATCGACGAGCAGCTTCTAACCCATCGATTGTAAAGTTGAGCCTACTCCGGTAATGGGAACTGATCAGAAGGAAGCGAATCTCATTCCCACTGTACCCCTTTGCAAGCAGATCGCGCAGCGTATAAAAATTGTTTAAGCTTTTAGACATCTTTTTCCCATCAACAATCAGATGGTAGATGTGCAGCCAAAAACGGCTAAGCGGTTGACCACTAAGAGATTCAGATTGCGCGATTTCGTTTTCATGATGGGGGAAGATGTTATCGACCCCCCCCATGTGAATATCAACTGTTTCACCAAGCAGAGCATTTGCCATTGCAGAGCATTCGATATGCCAACCTGGGCGCCCTTTCCCAAAGGGGCTCTCCCAAAAAATCGACCCATCCCGCTTTGGATCATACCGTTTCCACAAAACAAAATCGGCAACCTCCTCCTTCTCGTATTCATCATTTGATAGACGGTTTGAAGCAGCAGCCTTTAGATCTTCAAGGGGAAGGCGGGAGAGTGCTCCATAGGCTGGAAAGTGCTGAATGCTAAAGTAGATACTCCCCTCCTTTGCCTGATAAGCAATCCCCTTTTCGATCAGTTTTTGAATCATCTCAATCATTTTAGAAATGTACTCTGTCGCCGAAGGTGTTTCATGCGCTGGCTGGATTTTGAGCGTTTTAAGATCTTCAAAAAAAGCTTTTTTATACTCCTTTGTAAACTCTTCAAGTGGAATGCCCTTTTCAGTCGCTCTTTTGATGATCTTGTCATCAATGTCTGTCAAGTTCATGACCTGCTTAACAGCAAATCCAAAAAATTCCAACGTGCGACGGAAAAGATCTTCAACCACATAAGTGCGAAGATTTCCAATATGGGCAAAATTGTAGACCGTAGGACCACACGTGTAAAGGGAGAGCTCTTTTTGATGAGGAGCATATGTGATCTGCTCTTTTTTCCGCGTCTTCGTGTTGTACACCTTTAAATGCATGCCATTTTCTTCAATTTTTCGTTGATCCGATGAAAGTGAACTTTTCCCGTCCCTGTCATAGGGATCTGCTCTACTCTCTCTACCCTTTGGATTTTAACAATCGAACCAAAACCGGAGCTTCGCAAAATCTCATTGACCTTTTGGGTTGAAATATCAAACATTGCAAAAAGAACGAGAAGGGGGCGATCTAGCTCTTTCTCGACAACGCCCAAAACGAGCGGCACCTCTTTATCCTTCTCTTTAATCCACCCTTCTTTCTGCGCAGCACGTGCAATCTCCTCCTCCATAGCGAGCAAGCTAACCATTTCACCTGCAATCTTGATAAAACGGCTGATTCTCCCCGCAAGGAGCAAGGTTCCATCCTCTCTGATCGATCCCAAATCCCCACTCCGATACCATCGCTCCCCCTCGATCTCAAAGAAGGGGCTTGAAACATTTTCCCCCATGTACCCTT
>JANQSR010000122.1 GCA_028279205.1 Simkania sp. | reverse complement strand
TGCTTGCAAATTTTATCTACGACACAGTTAAATGAACACTCCCCTACCGCGTTTTCACCTTTTCACGCCATTAAAAAGGGGAAGGCTTCTAGGAGTGATGCCCAGGCCATCTAAATAAGAATCTCAATCTATTGACATTTTTTTTGATTGCACCTATTTGATAAAGGGCGTTAAAGTACGTGTCTTCAGTTCAATCAAGTGAGAAATTTATGAAGAGACTGGCCAGCCTTTTTTTTGTTGCGACAAACCTCCTTTTTGGAAGCCCTTCGCCTCCCATCGAAGATTCTGTTGTCAAACTTTACCTGACACGAAATATTTACGATTACCACTCCCCTTGGTGCCCTCCTTCACAAGTTTCGGGAGTCGGTTCGGCGTTTATTATTTCAGAAAACCGCATCCTAACAAATGCTCACGTTGTGGCAGACTCTGCGTTCATTCAACTTAAAAAGCCAAGGGAGGCTAGAAGATATATCGCCAATGCTCAATGGATTGGGCATGACTGCGATCTAGCCATTTTAAAACCTGAAGATGAGGCATTCTTCACAAATACCTGCCCCTTGGAACTTGCAGAAGAGACCGCGCCCGTCTCTTCTCACGTGAGAGTTTTGGGTTACCCTCTAGGGGGGGAGGGGCTTACGATCACTGAAGGGATCATTTCTCGAACCGAAGTTGGTCACTACTCCCATGGAGGTAACGCTCTGCTCTGTTCTCAGATTGATGCGCCTATCAATCCAGGAAATAGTGGAAGCCCTGTGATTAGAGGAAGTGAGGTGGTCGGTGTTGCTCATCAAGGGAACCGATATGGGCAAAACGTCGGATATATGATCCCCGTACCGATTATTCGTCACTTTCTCAAAGAGGTGGGTGATGGAAAATATGTGGGGTTTCCTAAAGGGGGGGTCTTGTGGCAATCAATGGATAATGAGGCTCTTCGCTCTTTTTATCAGGTAGAAGGGGATGAGACAGGAGTTCTCATATCTGCTATTTATGAGAATTCTCTTTTCGAAGGGACACTCTTTCCAGGGGATATCCTTCTTTCCGTGGATGGGATCCCAGTTGCAACAGATGGAACTGTCGATATCGAAGGAGGAAAGCGGATCTCCTTTTTTCATCTATTTTCCCTAAAGTATTACGACGATCTGGTCTATTTAGGGGTGTTAAGAGATGGCGTGAGGACGACTGTTCCGATGATTTTAAAATATCGCCGCTCAAAACCACTTGGAGAGTTTGAATATGATAAAAGACCTACCTACTTTGTCTTGGGTGGGCTCGTCTTCCAACCTTTAACACTCAACTATCTCGCTCACTCGCTCACTCACCGAGTCTCTTCTGCTGTTGATTTGATCTGCTATTTGAGGTCAGGGAGAGTGCCAAGAGACTGTTCTCAAGTGGTTGTGTTAACCAGAGTGTTGCCAGACTCCGTTAATGAAGGGTATCAAGAAATCACCGATGAAGTTGTGACAAGTGTAAACGGGGTAAGAGTTCGGGATATGAAAGAGCTTGTTAAACTACTCGAAACAGCTAAAGATCCTTATCATCAGATCAAATTGGACAGTGAAGTAGAGATTATCCTCGGTCGGAATCAAGCCTCAAGTTCCAATGAAAGGATAAAAACAAAGTATTGCATTCACAAGGCCAAATCAAAAGATTTGAGGTAAGAGGAGCCTTTTCTTTTCAAGAGATGTGTTTGCGGCGGCTCCTTTCTGTTTGCTCGAAGTTTTCCTTAAGTTCTGAAAAGTTTGCGATGAGAACGCCAAAGTCGCTCTTTTTCAAAGCTAAAACATTAACAGGAGATAGACAGCGCACGGTTGCAAGGCGGGATCTCTGATTGAGCAGAGCCATTTCACCAAAATACTCCCCTTTACCTAGCTCTGCAATCCGCCTTTCCTTTCCGTCGAAGGTGTTGAACACTTCAACTTTGCCATCCACGATGATGTAGAGATAATCGCCCACATCCCCCTCATTGAAAATGATCTCTTTCGACTCAAAGTGAAATTGAGCAATCCCCTGACTCGGTGCTGTTTTCATCTGCACAGCTTCGATCGGTACGATGGTGTCGAGGATCCAGGAAAGAGCCACTTTTAACTTCCGACTTAATCCTGGTAGTTTCATCAAGTAGACAAATCGCCACAGCAACCAAGCAAAAATGCCTGAAAACTTAAACACCCCCAAGATTTCTGCAACAGCCGAGTGGTGACCCAAAGCTCCCATCATTCCCAAAGGTTTAAAACAAAAATGTTTCTTAACCCCCCCATCTATTTCTGCCACGATGTTTTTAGCTAGTCTTTTTGCTTGTCTAATCGCAAACTGAGCAGTAGGACCATAAAACCCGTCATTTAGTGGTTTGGGAATAGCGGCGCAATCGCCCAAGGCCCAAATATCGGTTCGCCCCTCGGCCTGCATCATTCTATTTGTCACAATTCTTCCCTTCTCTATTTTGAGATCAAGCCCCGCGATGAGGGGATTGGGGGAAGAGGGGACGGTCGAAATGATCGTTTTACAGGGGATCCTCTCTCCATTATCTAGGATCGCCTCCTCTGGAGTTGCAGCTCTTAAACGAACTTGGAATCGGACATCTACTCCCCTTTTTTTCAAAAGTTTTCCAGCATATTTTCCAAGGGAGGGACTAAGCTCCCTTTCCATCAGACGATCCTTACTGTGGGCCAAGACAACACGGATCTCATTTGGATCAATAGACGGGTGCTTTTTGACCAGCTTGTGTACAAAATCGTTGAGTTCGGCAACGACCTCTGTTCCCGAGAATCCCCCTCCACCAACGACAAAGGTGAGAAGTTGTTTGCGTAAAGTGGCATTAGATTCACAAGAAGCCGCCTCAATCACATCGATCAACTGGTTGCGAATCGTTAAAGAATCAGCTAGATTTTTAAAGGGAAGTGCGTGTTCGTGCAATCCAGGCATGCCGCGGAAATCTGTGACGTTTCCGAGGGCGAATACGAGATGATCAAACGGAACTTCGACGGTTTTGTGCGTAAACTTGGGTGTGAGAATCACTTTTTTGTTTGGAATATCGATCGCTTCGATCTCTCGGACGTAGAGTTTTGTTTTGGGTAGGAGTTTTCTCAAAGGGTTGATCGTGTCCAAAATATCGAGTGATCCCCCCACAACTTCGGCTAGCATGGGCTGAAAAACAAAATAGTTTTCCCGGTTGATCAGCGTGATTTCAAATTTTCCTTGGCGCAAATAAGATTGCAGATGCATCGCTGTGTAGGCTCCGCCAAAGCCTCCCCCCAAAATGAGAATATTTTGCTTTTTCGACATGCATTTCACCCTGTTTTAACTCATAAGAGGATCGGAGATTAATAGCAAATTTCACTCTAGATCTTAGGTTGGTGAGATGCGAAAGAAAGAGAATAAGGGTGGGTTGCCCAAAAGAATGAGATTTGCGGTTACCAAGACTTGAACTTGGGACCTCGACATTATCAGTGTCGCGCTCTAACCAGCTGAGCTATAACCGCACGGTTTGTTAATGGAAATGATGGAGACTAGGAGAATCGAACTCCTGACCTTCTGAATGCAAATCAGACGCTCTACCAACTGAGCTAAGCCCCCAAATTCCCCCCCCCATGCTTGCCTTAAAACAGATCTGCAACCAAAGCTGCGACCACTATTCCTTGAGTGGAATAGGCAAGATAGACGCTCTATTTTTTACACCTTCAAAGCATTATATAGAAAAAAGAACCCAAAATCAACATGCTTCATCTTGAGGGGTGCAATCAAAAGTGTTGAGGCTTACTTAAATTGAGTTAAGTTGTCTATTCTTCGAAGCGGTATCCCGCTGGTACACTAGGTGCTGTTACAATAACTTCTTCATTAATTCAAAGATACTGATATTCGCCTCTTAGGCGTTGAGGCTGATATTCCCCTTTTAGGCGTTTCCAAAGGGCTGATATCGCTGTTGCTCCTGCTGCGATTACTGCTGCTTCTGCTCCTAATACCCCCAAGAATGTTAATGTTGATCCTCCTCCTGATCCCAAGTCTACGCCTGCGTTGTCTAATGCTTGTACTGATAATCCTGCTCCTGCTAATGCCGCTATTGCTGTTACTCCTTTTAATATTTTTAATCCTGCGCTTCCTAAGTCTTTTGCGTAATCTGAAAATGTTGACCTTAATGATGACCCTAATGTTCCAGAAGATTCCTGTTTTAAGTGCTTCCAGAAGACTGATGCCGCTTTTATTCCTGCGACTGTTATTACTAATCCCGATAGAGGTAACCCGAAAGATATTCCTACTATCGCTGCAACTTGTTTTCTTGTGTCTACGTCTTTTGCTTTTGCTACTGCATCTATAGCAAAGATTGTTCCTACAATCGTTGGTGACATTAGTACCATGTAACCCAAACCTGCTGCTAACTTTTCGCATGTTAGGTCGCGTGCTAGGTCGAGATACATCTGTCTTACTTGTTGGTCTGGCATCTTGTATTGTACAGTGTAGGGTCTTGGGCCTGGGAGTGTTGAATATATATACTCTCTTCTTATTTCAAAACCTACAGCATACTCTCTTATTGACATTTTAAAACCTTTTGTTAGGTGTAGATAAATTAGGAACAAGTTTAAGGGTTTTGTCCAAAAAACACAAACGGAATTCTAAATACTCAAGTTTCCCAAAAAAATTTATTCTCGCTCTGAGCCTCTCGTGAAAATTTCAGCTGTCAAAGGGCTCGAATATAAGCTGACAAACCCTCAAAAGACT
>JANQSR010000102.1 GCA_028279205.1 Simkania sp. | reverse complement strand
CTATCATTTATAGCTGGGACAATCGCTTTTACTTTTAAACCAGAGCTGGCAAATCACAAAGTTTATGCTCTTATCATGATTTTGTCTCTATTTTGGGCGGCTACTATCCTAAATTTAAAAGGGATGAAAACCTCTAGCCGGATCAGTACGATTAGTGTGCTTACTGGAACAATTCTTCCAGGAGTTGTTATTATTGCCCTGGGTCTTAGTTACATGCTTCACAAAAGCCCCTTACAAATTAGGGTCTCTTGGGATGCATTTTTCCCAAAAATTGATGCTCCCGATCAGCTTGTTTTATTGACAGGAATCTTATTCTCTTTTGCAGGAATAGAGATGTCTGCAGTCCATGCTAAAGAGATGGTTCGCCCGCAGAAGACCTATCCTAGGGCAATTTTTCTATCAGCTCTGATTATCTTTCTGATATCTGCTTTGGGAACTTTGGCTATTGCGATTGTGACTCCCCAAGAGAAGATCAGCTTTATTTCTGGAGCCTTAGATAGTCTTTCCTATTTCTTTAACACCTACAACCTGGGGTGGCTTATTCCCGTTATTGCAGTCTGCGTTGCAATAGGTTCTTTTGGGCAGATGAGCACTTGGATTGCAGGGCCGAGCAAAGGGTTGCTAGAAGCTGCAAAATATGGAGACCTGCCCCCTCTTTTTAACCGTACAAACAAACGGGGGGTGCCAACCTCTTTGATCCTCTTACAAGGGATCATCGTCTCCTCTCTCGCTCTAGTCTTTCTTTTTATGCCTTCTGTCACCAGCTCCTTTTGGCTACTTACGGCGTTGACGGCTCAGTATTATCTTTTGCTATACATCCTAATGTTTATAGCAGCCATCTATCTAAAGTTTAAAAAACCTCATGTTTACCGCAGCTACCGCATTCCTGGTGGGAAGATAGGAATGTGCGTCGTGGCTGGGATAGGGATCATAAGTTGCACACTTGCCTTCTTGATCGGGTTCATACCTCCCTCTCAAATTGATACTGGAGGCCTGCTGTTTTACGAAAGCTTCTTAATTATTGGGGTGTTAATGGGAAGCTTCATCCCATCTATTCTAATCTGGGTCGGGAAAAAGAAGTCTCTTAAAAAAAACTAACAAAAGCAGCGGAGCCTCATCGTTTTGGGTCATGGGTGACGATGCTGTCCCTTTTTTCCCTTGCCCTGTTTAAGTAGGTTTTTGCCGTTTGCATCAGATAATTAAATTGGGAAGGGATACTACTTTTTGTTTTAGACGCTTTTTCATCCAAAGTGACGAGTCCCACAGAGACTGAGAGGTCATGTTTCTCCTGCTTTAGAAACGGTTTGTGCTTTAAAGACTCTTGAATCTCCTCAGTCATGAGCATTGCCGCTTTGGAGGTTGTTTTTGGGAAAAGTACGAGAAACGTTCCCTTAGCCTGGGGAAAGAGTAGGTCCTGTTTGCGCACCATCTTCTTTAAATGAGTCTGGAAATCGATGAGGAGTTGCCTGCTCACACTCTCCCCATATGCACTTTGAATAGAGCTGTACTGATCTATTTCTAGGAGAAGCATGACAAATGTCTGACCCGATTCGATAACCTCTGAGATTAAACGGGCAGCGCGATCATCTAAAATGATACGCTCTTGCATCGAAGCTTCCTGAGAAGGGATAGAGGGGAGGGAAAGGTTTGCTAATTTCTTGTGCGTTTTTTGCCTTTCTTCCGCCATTTTCATGCTTTGGAAGAACGCCTCCTCTTTGAGAGGAGCGATGAGAAAATCGGTAGCTCCTGATTTCAAGAGACGACTTGTCACAGATTTTTTCAATTGGGAGGTAATAACTAAAATAGGGGTATGTTGGTATCCATCCAATTGGCGGATCTTCATACAAATTTCTGATAAATCGATGTTTTTTATCTTCTCATCGATGATGATAGAGGAGACAAAGGTGTTGCTCAGATAATCAAAAGCATCAATTAAAGAGTCTGAGCAAATCAGAGTGGTGTCTGTTAATTTTTTTTTAGCTTTTTCAAAAAAGGCGCGCGTCAGGGGGGAGCTAGTCAGTAGGAGAAGGGTAGGCAGTTGGGAGGGCTTTAGTTTCATACACACACATTCTAACCAAAGCGTGGTTTTAGGCAAAACTCATACAAGTAGGGGATGAGCTTCTAAGTCAACATCTGAAGACGACCCGCCACTCATGCGGCTCCCAGGGATGGGAAAACCAGACCATTCACTAGACTGATTTTGACCCTCGGGCTAGATGGTCTGGGTATCAATCCCTAGAAGCCTTCGTTTTTAAGCGAGGGAGTAGTCACGTCAAAGCCTTTTTAGTTTTTAGGTCTTCCTTCTTTTTAGCGAAACAATGAGCACAGAGATATCTGCTGGAGAAACGCCAGAAATACGTGCAGCCTGCCCCAGATGATCCGGTTTATGCTTTTTTAATTTTTCTTGCGCCTCTTTGCGCAGACCAACCACATTTTCAAAGTCAAAGTCATCGGGGATGAGAATAGAGTCTAGAGTTGATAATTTTTTGATCTCTTTTCTCTCTCTGTCAATATACCCTGCGTATTTGAGGTCGATTTCGATCACTGAATTGATCTCTCTTCCGTGGTCAGGGAGTTTTTCGTAAAATTCCCGTTTTAATCTCCCATAAGAGAACTCGGTCCGTTTTAAAAGGTGTTCCAAAGTGAATGATTTCCCTTCATATGGCACGCGGGTTTTTTTAAGTAGCGCAGTTGTAGAGGCTATTTTCCCTTTTTTCTGCTCAAGGCACTCCATCTGCTCTTCATTGATGAGCCCGAGCTTTTTTCCGTAAGCCCTTAGTCTCAAATCTGCGTTATCTTGACGGAGCGAAAGTCGATACTCCGCACGCGAAGTGAACATCCGGTACGGCTCATCAAGCCCCTTTGAGATGAGATCATCGACCATAACCCCAATGTAGGACTCACTCCTTTTTAGGATGAAGGGGGGCTCTTTGCGAAGGCTTAAAACGGCATTGATGCCAGCGATGAGCCCTTGAGCTGCTGCTTCTTCATACCCAGTCGTTCCATTGATTTGACCTGCAAAATAGAGCCCGTCAAAAGCGTGCGTTTTGAGGGTCGAACCGATCTGACCACTCGTGATGTAGTCATATTCAATCGCATAACCAAACCGCATGATCTTGGCTTTTTCTAGCCCAGGGATGGTTCTGATCATCTCATACTGAACATCTGGAGGCAGAGAAGAGGAGGTTCCGTTGACATAGATCTCTTGGGTTTGAAGCCCTTCTGGCTCTAAAATCACTTGATGGCGCGCTTTTTCGAAACGATCGATTTTGTCTTCTATAGAGGGGCAGTAACGGGTACGCGTTCCCTTGATTTTCCCCGAGAAAAGGGGGGAGCGTTTGAGGTTATCTTTAATGATTCTGTGCGTTTTTTCGTTTGTGTAGGTGATAAAACATGAGATTCGAGGAAGTTTTTTGTTTTGAGAATCAAAGGAGAAACGGACTCCCTCTTCTGTGCACTGTTCCTCTGTTTTGGAAAAGTCAATCGAGCGGGAATGGAGGCGCGGAGGTGTTCCAGTTTTTAGCCTTTCGAGATTAAAACCGAGCTCTTTTAAGCTCGCAGAGATGCTATTAGCCGCTTTGTCGCCAGCGCGCCCTCCGCTGTAGTTAGAAGAGCCTATGTGCAGAATTCCACGCATAAACGTTCCAGAAGAGAGGATGAGAGTGTGACAAGAATAAGAGACCCCTTCAAGGGTTTCGATAGAAGAGATTCTCCCCTCTCGAACCTTTAGAGAGGTGACGGTTCCCTGCCTCATCTCCAAATTTGGAATAGATTCCAGGAGATTTCTCATCTCAGTTTGATAAGCGAGTTTGTCAGATTGGGCTCTTGGAGACCAAACGGCAGGCCCTTTCGAACTGTTGAGCATCCTGAAGTGGATTGCAGTGTGATCGGCGACCTTGCCCATGATACCCCCCAGGGCATCGATCTCGCGCACAATGTGACCTTTTGCTGTCCCTCCGATAGAAGGGTTACAGCTCATTTTGCCGATCGTATCGAGATTCATTGTCAAAAGAAGTGTCGAACAACCCATCGAAGCAGAAGCGTGAGCTGCTTCACAACCAGCGTGTCCACCGCCCAAGACAACGACATCAAACTTCTTGGGATAGCTCCACATCGATTACTTTTTGTCTTTCTTATGCCGGTTTCGTCTTCTTCGCTTTTTTAACTTGTGCTTAGATATTTTAAGATTTCGCTTTTTTTTAACCGATGACATTTTGAGTTTGGGCTCCTCCAGAGTATTGAACATTCTATCTGCTTATTTTTTTTTAGTCCAGGAGTAAAAACAGGAATGTAACGGCAACGTGATAATTTCTTCTTTAATGGAAAAACCGACTTTTTCAACAGAGTCGAACCAGGGGGAGAAACCAAAACTAATTTGACATCAAACCCTTTTTGCAGGATGGGAAAATCACGCGGGGCAATGCGCCCATATCCGGAAGGGTCAATTCAAGTGCGCCCGACATCGAACTAATTCGTCGCCTCTGAAAATCTCTAATTTTGCAAATTTTATCTACGACACAGTTAAATGAACACTCCCGTCGCGAGGGTACTAAAGGGGACGCCTAGTGGCTGTTTTGATGGAGATGTTTGTGATCCCGTCGGGTGAGGAAGCAGCCATGCGGCGAAGGATCAACTTC
>JANQSR010000117.1 GCA_028279205.1 Simkania sp. | reverse complement strand
AAAGTTGCGTTGCAAGACCCCGCTTACCCAGTCTACTTGGAGGGGAGTTTGCTGCAAGGCATTGATGCAATCACCTTGATGCCCTGTCTTCCAGAAAATGGCTTTTTTCCCGATCTTTCAAAATTAGAGAGTCTAGACTTGGATCTGATCTATATCTGCCATCCCCACAACCCAACGGGTCAATCTTATACCCACAGCCAACTTAAAACGCTTGTCGACTATGCGATTTCTCATCACTCTATCATCCTATTTGATGTCGCTTATACCGCATTTATTCGAGAGCCCTGTTATCCAAAAACAATCTATGAGATTCCTGGTGCTGAAAAGGTGGCGATTGAAATTGGTTCTTTTTCAAAAATGGCGGGATTTTCTGGTGTGCGCCTAGGGTGGACTGTCGTTCCCAAAAAGATCCATTTCGAAGGGGGAGATTCTGTTTGGAAAGATTGGATGCGCATGAACAAGTCTATCTACGGCGGCGCATCATCACTTGCTCAACATGGGGGGATGGCTGTTTTAGAAGAGCACGGATGGGAGGAGGTGATCAAGTTACTAGATCAATACTTAGAAGGTGCAAAAAGGCTTCGCTTGGAGTTTGAAAGGCAGGGTCTAGATGTTTGTGGTGGAAAAAATATTCCCTATCTCTGGGTTCACTATCCGAAGAAAAGATCTTGGTCTGTTTTTCAAGAGTTTCTAGAAGAAAAACATCTGATCGTAGCACCAGGCGTTGGATTTGGCTCCTCAGGAGAGCACTTTATTCGGGTCAGCGCTTTTGCACGTGAAGATCAGATTGACCGAGCACTTGATGCTTTACGCCAAGTGAAATAGGGAAAGAGCCTCTTTCTACTCCTCTTCCGCTTCGGGTGAGAGTCTTCCTGTTTTGATGTTTGAGCGGTGCCTCTTTGCTTCAAGCATTTTCTCTTTTGCCCTTTTGGATCTTTTCTGCTTTTGTCTGCGTATTTTTTCTATCAGCGATTGACGCTCTGTTCTCCTTTTGTAGATTTTAGAGGCGATCTCTTCGCATAATTTTCTTCGAGCAAGAAATCGGTTGTCCTCTCTTGAGCGGTTTTTTTGACATTTAATTTCAACCCCCGTAGGTTTGTGCTTGAGATAGACACAGGAGGCTGTTTTGTTGAGTTTCTGACCCCCTTTACCCGAACCCAGGATGAATTTTTCAATAAGGTCATCTTCATTAATTGCAAGCTCCTCCATCTTTATTTTCAGGGCTTCTAATTTTTCCTTGCCAATGACCATACTCAACCGACTTGCACGATCCTTTTTTAATTGTTTCATTATCAATTTAGACTATAATAATACCTGTCTTTTTTATTTTAAAGAGTGAAATAACCCGTTTATGAAGTTCACAAACACCCAATCTTTTGGAAAGCACCTGGAAAAAGCTTTGCCAGTGCATCCTTCCCCTGTCTACGGTATCGCGTTGGCAGATCCTTGTGAGCGGCGCTTTATAATTGAGAAGTTGATTAAAAAAATCGGAGGCCATCCCCTCCACTTCAAGTTAAGCCGCGATCTTGAAGAGACGGTTTTTAATGAGATCGACTCACCTAGTTTCCTCGCCCCTAAGCGGGTTTTTATCCTAGATGATGTTGATGTTTTGGGTCATAAAGAGAGAGAGCAGCTTGCAAAAAAATTGAGATCGCTTGCTCAAAACACGCATCTCATTTGCGCGGGCGTTTCGATCCCTTTTTACGATCTGCTTAAAAAAGAGATCGTTTTATTAGACCTATCGGGTGAAAAAACTTGGAAAAGGCAGAGCCGTATCAAGGGGTGGCTTGTACAAGAGGTTCATAAAAAGGGGAAAACCATTTCGGATGGTGCGCTTGCCGAGTTGCTCAAGCGGTTCCCCTTTTTTGAATCTTTGATGCGGGAGGTAGAAAAGCTAGTGACCTATACTGGAGCCTCTTCTAAGATCAATCTTAAAGCTGTTTGCGCTCTTTCTTCTTATCAGAGCGTTCCAAACACCTGGGAGCTTTCAGAATCGATCATATGGGGGGGGAAGTCTCTCGGTTTTTCCTATCCACTAAAAGATATGCAGGGATTTCTCCCATTTCTCGGTCAACTGCGCTACCACTTGCAACTTGGACTTATGATCACTTGGTGTTTGGATTACGCAGAAAATGGGCCTATCGAGCAAAAATATCCCAAGCTTTTACCAAGCAAGCTCAGATGGTATAAGCAAATTGCACGCTCTTTACCCCCAGACTACTTTAAATTAGGGTTTAAAGACCTGTTTGAGCTTGAAATTCAGGTGCGCATGAAAGGAGGGGAGTCTCCTCTTCTAGGGATCGATCTTTTTATTGGAAAACTAGAGCAAAGAAGAGGTGATTTTAGTTTTAGTTGAGGCCTTTACCTAGGCGACCCTCTTTTCATTGGAATAGGCTCTCCCTCTATCCATTTTTGCTTGCCTTCAGCTCCCAAGCGCGGCCGCTTTGCGTTATCGATTTTCCAGCGGATTAGGTAGGCATGCCTTCAAGAAAAAACCTTAAATGCCTCAACACTTTTGATTGCACCCTCCTCAATCGTCTTCTTGAGATCGTTAAGGAAATTTGGAAATTGGGTCTTCTTTTCAACCTGTTCTACTGCTGATAGATTCTCAGCTAGCTGATTCTGGGTTTTAACCAGTCTCTGTCCAAGCCAGTCTATTGCGAATTGTTGTTTTACCATGTAATTGTCGCTTCTAAGTATCTCACGTTCAAGGTGTTCTTTTTGTTCCTGAAGGTTTTTGTTGTCTCCCTCAAGCTTAGCTGCTTTTCTCTCAGTCTGTTTTGTTGCTAATTTTGCTTCTCGCAACTCTTCTTTGAGGACATTGTTGACTTGATAAAGTTTTTTGTTTTCCGCCTCAAGCTGAGCCACCTTGTTTTCAGCTTCTCCTATTGCTAATTTTGCTTCTTTCAACTGCTTAAGGAGTTCAACATTTTCTAGAGCAGATACAGTATCCCTTTCTTCAGCTTTTAGGTGTAATTCTTGGGCCTCTTTTAACTCTGCTTCAGCCTCCTGTTTTTCTGCTTCAGCCTCCTGTTTTTCTGACTCTGCTTCTTTTAGCCTACGCTGAAGTGTGAGGATCTTCTCTTCGGTTGTCTCACTGCCCTCATTTCCATCCAATCCATCCAAATTCCTTGAGGTGTATTCTCTTGGTTTTTCACTACTTTCCACTTCTTCATTCGAAGTTTGGGGTGGTTTTGAGTTGGTTTTCAAACCAAAGAAAGAGCCGATTCCACTTATGATTCTTAAGGCTACCCTTTGTATTCTCTCCAAAAGGGAACGAAGGGAACAGCTTGTCTCTTCAGGGGGATGAATATCAGTTACAGTTACTTGAGGGATTGTTTGAGTTGCTTGAATTGATTCCATCTTATTTCTTCTTTTTACATTAATAAAAGTTTTAATTACACAATTATAACAAATAAATGTTTTTAAAATTAGTTTAAATGATGTATTTTTTTTATTTGCAAACTGAAATTTTCTATGTGATTGAGTTTCAGTTGATTGTGTAATAAGTAAAAAATTCTTTTAAAAATGGAATACTTTGAAAAATTTCTTGCCAATTAATTGTTTATATCTGTGGATTAATACCAATTGGGAAGAATAAATTTTTATATCTATTTAAGGATCAAGTGTTTAAGGTTTATATCTTTTGGGGATAATCAAAACTCCTACAAGATAGGTGATTAAAATAGGAAAAAAGCCAGTGATAAAAAGAGCAAAAATGGCAATAATTCTCAAAATGTTTGGGTCAAAATTAAACCTCCTCGCAATTCCTGAGCAGACACCAGCTATCTTCTTATCACGATCTGATAAGTAGATCTTTTTGCACTTGATTTCGATATAAATTCTTGGTCCTAAAGGAATTAATATCCAAATGATGACATAAACGATCAAAAGAGGGAGCAAACCAGTGATCAAACACAAAAAAATCACAAGCAATCGGATGATTGTTGGATCCATTTTTAAAAACTGCCCCAGACCTCCACAAACTCCTGCAATTTTCTTATCCCAACGGTCTCGGTATAAACGTCTCATAAAACTCTCTTGAAGTAGTAAGGGATTAAGCAGATTTTTTTCTTGAAAAATAAGAAAGGGGAATCGGAATCAACAGTTGCGATAGATTTATCAGACTCACTATCGATCAAGAAAATCTTGGGCGTTGCAAAATTTTCTAGGTATCCCCTTTTTCTTATCTTTAATCAAGGATACATCAAATTAAGCGTCCTAGGCAAAAGCTTTTCCAAATTTTTTAGCTCGCTGCTTTTCTCATCTCCCGAACATGATTGATCTAGCAAGTTTTAGCTTATCAGTGATAGCACGGTTTTTAGCAGCAGCATTGGCTTGATCAGCAAATATGTTAAGCCTCTCTGCAAGCAGGAGCAACCTGCTGAGCAAAATTCTTAGCATCGCCTGCATTTTGCTTAGCGACCCCTAAATTAGTGAAGGCCTTATCAATAAGATCCCCCATTTTTCTGATGGCGGCTTCATGAAGATCAGCACCAGACAGCTCGCCCAATTCAACAGCCTTTTTGGCCGATTCAACAGCCTCTTTAGCTAGCTTAATAGCATTATTTCGAAATTTCTGAACATTATTAAAAGCCTGCTCAGCGGCCTTAGCGTTAGCAGGCTCCTTGACACCTTCTCCTTTTGCAGTTGCAGCGACGCTTTTAGCCGCCCCGGCAGCGGCCTTGCCAGGATCAGTCGCTTTTTCAGATTCTAGAGAGTGACTGAGAGCAAGATCTTTAGCTTTCTTAACTTTACGATACTTTGTATCGAAATAATTTTTGCTAATCCTTCCTAATAGCTGAGAGTCTGATTGAAAAATGCCCTAAAACAGTAAAAGAGGTGAAAGCTGACGGAGCCTACCTAAGCCAAGGTAATGAATTGTATTAATTTCAGAAAAAAGCAGCTTGAAATATCGGTTTTGGTGGGCATTGCCGTTTTTGCTATTTCACACAGCCGTTATTCAAATGCGAATTTGATGGAAAAACCGATTTTTTCAACACAATCCTAGGGATTATGAAAAAGATTATCTATAATAAAACTTGTAGGAGTGCTCTCTATTCACACCAGAAATTTCAACTTAATTCAGGTAAAAATTTGAAATCGAAATGCTTGAGGGGTTTCAATGAGAAGATACTTGATTTTTACTCGCAAGCTTTTAAACCGTTTCCATTCCTTACACATGGGCATGTCCAAACAATTGTAGGCTCTCTCTTCTCTCTGCCGCATCAATTATCATCTAAAACATACTCTGCTTATCTTCCAGATGGGGACTCCATCACCTATGAGGTGAGCACCCCTTCTTGTTGGAAGGCAGAAAATCCTACCGTGGTAATGATCCACGGTCTTTGTGGCTCTCATCGCTCACCTTACATTGTTCGCGTTGCAAAGAAATTTGACAAGCGTGGGATTCGTACAATTCGGATGAATTTGAGAGGGTGTGGCAGTGGTCGGGGGCGAGCTAAGAAGATGTACCATGTTGATAGCAGTCAAGATGTTTGGCATGGACTTAAGAAGATCAAAAATGAGATGCCCGATTCCCCCTTAATCGTTGTAGGGTTTTCCCTTGGAGGGAAC
>JANQSR010000064.1 GCA_028279205.1 Simkania sp. | reverse complement strand
CGCAGGAGCGAAACGGTGACTCTCAGGAGCGAAACGGTGACTCGCAGGCAAAAGGAAAAAACAAAGCGCTGGTCTATAAGCGATCGAAAATGGAATCTAAGCGATCGAGAATGGAGTTTCGTCGAACCTTTGTTAGACACAAAATATCGCCCTGTTCTAAATTTGATTTTTTCACTTTTAATAACCGGGGCTTCTAGCTTTGGAAGTTCAAATTTAACCGAAAGAAATCATGCTGACAAATATCTTACCCTTTGGAATAAGAACGGGACTCTCAAAAAGGTTCTGATTCGACTAATCGAATTAACGCACAAGAGGAGGGTGCAGTCAGATTATCGAAAGATGCTCAACCACTTACAGAATTTGACTGCGCGACCAATACCGCAACTCCAGCCCCAGCCTATATTTAACAAAGAGGTTAAAGCAAGCATGAACTGGGGTCCCATTAGATGTTGAACCACTTACAGAATTTGACTGCGCAACCAATACCGCAACTCCTCCCCCCAGCCTACAAGCAATGAGGAATGTAACCTCATGACTGATGATCAAAGCGATCTGGATCATCAAGGACCTTCTCCTCGGCAAGGGGTGAGACGCAGGGAAGACGACTAATTTTTACAAATATTTTACCGCTTGGAAAGGGGATGGAACTCTTAAAAAGGTTCTGACTCGGCTAATCGAAGAGGCCGAAGGAACGCTGCAGTCAGATTATCGAAAGGTACTCGACAGATTTTAGGAGGGTCTGAGTTTGAATTATATGCGGCAATTAGCAAAATACTAACCACCAATGAAAGCGTGCTACTTCTCTTTCTTGTGGCTCAGGAGCGGGAAAGAAGAAGAAAGCACATGTAACAAAGAGCGCCCGCACAAGGCCAAAAGGGAGTTTAGGAGTTGAAAAAATGGAAGCAGAAAGCTTAAGATTAGGATCCAAACAATGGAGAGCATTCGCCCCGCCTCCCTTCCACTCCAAAAGGAGCAATATAGAATGGCTAAAAAATCTACCCTCTTTCTTTTTATTCTACTCTCTGCCTCTCTTATTTTTTTCGGTGCTCTTCCCAATCAAAAGGAGAAAAAACCTGAGCAAGATGAGAAGGAGACTGAAAAGAAAGTTGACATTGGTAAAGTCTCAAAAGCTTTTGGTCACTTGATTGGTAAAAACCTTCAAACCTTAGGTGTTGAATTTAATATCAAAGAGATCATGGAAGGGATCAAAGATGGACTCGAGGGGAAGCTCTCTCAGATGGATGAGTCAGAATGCATGCAGGCTATCTCAGCTGTTCGAGAAAAAGCCTTTGAGCGGTTGGCAAGCGAAAACTTGACGCAAGCAAACGCGTTTTTAACCCGCAACGTCAAAGAGCAAGGTGTTTTAGAACTTGAAAGAGACAAGTTGCAGTATCGCGTTGAGAAAATGGGTAATGGCCCTGTTGTTGAAAAGCATCACTCCCCCATGATCCGGTACACGGGAAAGTTTCTCGATGGAAAAGTATTCGGCTCTTCGGATGAAAATGAGCTCATCTCGCTTCAAGAGACAATCCCTGGGTTTACCAAGGGAATTGTCGGGATGAAAGAGGGGGAAAGGCGCACGATCTTCATCCATCCTGAACTGGGGTACGGATCGAGTGGTTACTTGCCGCCCAATTCACTGCTCATTTTTGATATTGAAGTCGTCAAGGCCAACGTGCCAAAACCCGACGGAGAGGAGTCTCCCACTTCGGAATACTCCCCCGAGAATGTTTCTGATGAGATGGCCGATCAAACCGATCAGAAAAAGGTGATCCGTTGATCACTCCCTTATAACTTATAACTAACAGTTGCTGTTTAAACCTCTGAGCCGCCGTTGAGATCGGTATCTACGAGAGACTCCGCCAATCGGGAGGCTTAAAGCAAGCCCCTTTTTAGAGAGCCGCCTTGATAAAATCGATGATCCCCTCAGCTTCAGCTAGACCAACCAACCTGTTGACCTCTTTTCCTTCCTTGAAAAGGATCATAGTGGGAACCGAGGTGACGCGATGGCTGTTTGCAATTTTCTGACTTTTGTCAATATCGATCTTACACACCCGTGCCATCCCTTCGAGATCGGTGACGACCCTATCTAAAATAGGGGCGAGCGTGCGACAGGGAGCACACCAGTCAGCATAGAAATCGACCAAGGTCAACCCCGACTTTGTCACTTCGTTGAAATTTTGCTCATCTAAAATTAATATTTCTTTGTTCATCATCACATCTCCTAGAAAAATTGAACTTAAATTCTAACGGTCAACTGGTGGGGTGCTCAGTCTATCTAGATAACGCTTATACAATCACTTAGATAAATTTGACCTGTGAACAGGCCACTACTACTCTTCTTGTATGAGATCTAAAGAACAGGTTTATCAAGAAACATCCGTTAAGAGAGTCTAAACTGTCCAAACGGGGAATGCCAGCCTGATCTCCACAAAGAGTACCAAAACCTAGAATTTGGGACAAGCAGGCTCTCATCTCTGTAAAGGCAACTGTGTATACCCAAAAAAATTGGAAATTTCATTTTACTGCAAAACCAATAGCGTGGATTACAGCTGAGGAAAGCCTCAACATCTTTGTTTGAACCATACTGCAAAGTGAAATTTCCAATTTTTGGGGTATAAATAAATAAAACCATCTGTTATAAGGTGAGTTCTATTAAAATTTTTCACACAATATTTGAGGGGTAAAAATGTGTTCTGTTACAAGAGTTTCAGTTGAACGAGATCGCTCTCTTACTAAAGAGACCATCTATCTAACCCAAATCGTTTTGGAGAAAGTTAATGATGCGTGGCAATCGATCAAAAATATATTCTTCACATTAACCAATCCTATTCGTTCGTTGTTAGGAAGGGTGTGTCCGATGACTGAAAATAGTCGCTCAAATGAAAAAGAGCCTGAGGCTCCTAATGAAAAAGAGGAGGAGAAAAAGAGTGATTCTGGTTGGTCATGTTCTACTGTTTATACTTTCTACAAAGGGGAGACGCCAGAGACTAACTCGGAGTTTATGGGGAGAAGAGTTCGATTCATTGGGCTGGAAAGTTAAGACACAGGGGCTCAAAATTTTTGTTCATACCCTAAAATCTAGAGATTTATCTCTTTTTTTGCTACTTTCTGTTTTATGGAAGACATTATCACGGTCGAAAAGATTGCAGTGGTCGCAAACGGCGCGATTGAGGATTACACCCAAATCGCCCCCTTTTTGGAAGGGTATGATCAGTATATCGCTGTCGATGGTGGCCTTGATCATTGCGTCGCTTTAGGCCTCAGCCCATCCCTCCTGTTTGGAGACATGGATTCGGTCACCTTTGAAGCGCGAAAAAAGTTTTCTCATCTAAAAGAAGTGAAGTTTAATAGAGAGAAAGATGAGACAGACCTTGAGCTGGCCTTAAATTTTTTAATGAAAAAAGATCCAAAATCGATCACAGTTTTCGCAGGTCTTGGCAACCGGGTCGACCATTCCCTTTTTAACTTGATCTTGCTGACGAGATACCCTGGAAAACTCTTTTTAGAAACAGAAGAGGAGATTCTCGGTGCTATTGATCAAACATTGGAGATAGAGACTTACAAGGGGCAGCTCTTCTCTCTCATCCCGATCAATGGCCCCGTCATGGGGATTACAACAGATGGTCTTAAGTGGCAACTAAAAAACAAGCAGCTCGATAAAAGCTTTGTGGGGGTTTCGAATGAGGCAACTGGAAGCTCTATTTACATAACAGTGAAAGAAGGGGATCTTATCTTTAGCATTCACAAAAAATTAGGGAGGGGATCCAGAGCGTCCTGATTCATACCAAAGACGCAATTTTTCGATAGACTCAGCAAGACGGTTTGTGATCATTTCGCGCGCTCTTTTTTTATCCTCGCTGGCATACTCTTTCCATAAGATCGGTGATCCGAAAACAACCGCTGTTTTCCCAAAAAGACGGGGATATTTTCGCCCCCGAGGCCAAATGTCAAACGTTCCATGGATGTAGACGGGAACCACGGCAGTCTCACTACGGGAGACGAGCATCCCAATTCCCGACTTAAATTCAGCAAGCCTATTCTCTCTATTGCGAGATCCTTCAGGAAATATAATGACCCTTCTCCCCTCCTGTAAGAGCGTGCAAACCATCTTGATGGATCCTACACTACCCGTTTGACCTTTGACTGGATGCGCATTGAGAGCACGGATTAATCGACCAAAAAATGAACGAAAGAGGGTTTCGCGAGCCAAGAAATGGACACTTCCCACACTTGCGGCAGCTACAATCGGGGGATCGAAAAAAGAGACGTGATTGGGAGCTAGGATGGCACCCCCTTCCAAACGGTCTAAACTTCCGTACACCTTCATCCGATAAAAGACCCTAAAAACAAACCGGGCTACGGAAATGACAACAAAATAGAGAGGGCTCATAATTTTTTTTTCACATAATTTTCTAAAAGGGAGACAACCTCTTCGACCAAAAGATCGGATGTATCCAAAGTGATCGCATCCTCTGCACATTTGAGCGGAGCGAGCTTCCTTTCAGAGTCGAACTTGTCCCTTTTTTGAATGTTTTGAAAAATATCCATGAATTCAAAATTTTTCCCTGGAAACCGCCTCTTTAACTCTTCTAAACGGCGCGCAGCGCGCACCTTGCAAGAGGCTGTTAAGAAAAATTTAAGGTGAGCATCAGGAAAGACGATAGTTCCCAGATCGCGCCCCTCAAAAACCGTAGACCCTTTTTCAGAAAACTTTCTTTGCAAAGGAAGCATGCTATCTCGCACACACTTCATAGCAGAGACCTCTGAAACAATCGAGGTCACTTCTAGGGTACGTATAGCTGTTGTGACATCCTCCCCATCGACAAAATAACATTTTTGCCCTCCTCGGGTTTCGATCGCAAAGTCGAACCTTTCAAGCAGAGCTTCGATCTCTTTAGAAGAAGCAGGAGAAGAGATGCGACTTTGTAAAACTTTCCAAGCAATCGACCGGTAGAGAGCTCCAGTATCGAAGTAGGTCCACCCCAATCGAGCGGCAAGCTCCTTTGCAACTGTCGACTTTCCCGTACCAGAAGGACCATCAATTGTGATAATCATAAAGCCACCCGCCTATCTAAAAAAATAGAGAAATAGATAGAGGGCAGGAGTCGTAAAAAAGAGAGAGTCAAGCATGTCCAAAACTCCACCTAAACCAGGCAAAGAGTTGCTATCTTTGATTCCAGCATCCCGTTTGAGCACCGATTCAGCCAAATCTCCAAACTGACCAATCAACCCGATCGCTACCCCAAGACAGAGAGAGGAAACAAAGGGGAAATCGAGATTTGGGACAAGAAGACCGATGGCGTAAAATAGAAGACTCGAAAGAAGCGCCATTAAAAATCCAGCTATCCCCCCCTCAACCGTCTTCTTGGGACTGATCTTCTTAGCAAGTTTTCTATTTCCGAAAAAGCGTCCACCAAAGTAGGCACCTATATCTGCGATTTTGGTCACAACCAAGAGATAAATGAAAAAGTAACGCCCGATCTCCAGAGGGGTCGAATGGTTCGAAAAATAGAGAATTTTCAACATAAACCCTAAAGGCAACCCAATGTAAATAAGGCCAAAAAACCCTTGAGAGATCAACTGTAGAGACCCATCTATCTTGTTAAAGTGGTAAAAGAAGAGAATGATGCTTGCTAAGAAAAAGAGCAGGAAGGGAAGAAACGCATAAAAGCTATCGATTGTTGAAACAAAAAATCCAGCAATCACAAGGCTTACCAAGATCATGAGGAGGTTTCGGTACCCCCTTTTTTCACGAGCCACCCCGCCCAGTCGCATAAACTCCCACATGGAAAGAGCGCCCAGTCCTGCACAGATCATAGTGATCAGAAATCGAACAGGAGGTTTAGAGAAGAAAGCCAAAAGCAAGCTTATGATAAGAGTGATAGTTAAGCCGTAAATGGTTCTTTTGAGAAGGTCTTGAAATTTCATGATCCAAACCTTCTTTTTCTCTTTTGAAACTCTAGAACCGCCTGCAACAAGTGATTTTTGGAAAAATCGGGCCACAAAACATCTGTATAGTAAATCTCACTATAAGAGATCTGCCACACTAAAAAGTTACTAATCCGAATATCACCGCTCGAGCGGATCAGAATGTCGGGATCAGGCCACTGGGCAGTATCGAGGTTTTGACTAAACAGACTCTCTGTGATCTCCTTTTTCTCGATGCTCCCCTTCTCCAACGCTTCAATAAGCTTCAAACAGGCGCGACGTATCTCATCCCTTCCCCCGTAATTAAGGGCTAAAATCAAATCAATTTGATCTCCGTTTTGCGTTGCTTTTTTTGTTTGATCAAGAGCATTTCGCACATTTTCGGGCAGTCGGGAAAGATCCCCAATTGTCTCTAGTTTAACCCCCTCTTTGACCATGATCTCCCGCTTGTTGTGCAAGTACCTTTCAAGAAGAAACATGAGAGAGTCTACCTCAAAGGAGGATCGCTTCCAATTTTCGGTCGAAAAAGCATAAACCGTCAGAGCCCTGATTCCGAGACTGCTCGCCGCACGCACAACCTGAGAGAGCCTCTCTGTTCCCTGCTGGTGACCCACTTCGACAGAATGCCCCCTTCTTTGTGCCCACCTCCGGTTACCATCCATAATGATCGCAACATGATGGGGCACATTCTCGGGATCGACAAGAGAAATCTCTTGCTCAGAAAAGGGCTCTTGCTGATCTGAATCGAGCGGGTTACTTGAAAACATTCTTTTTTTTTTCATACTCACCTCTCCGATCCAAAGGAGGAAAGTTCTTCCATGGGTTTGCAGGATGGATCCGAAGGTTTAAGTGAGGAAGTTTACCATTTTTGGGAAATTCTTCTAACTCTTTTAATTGCACTAATTTTGACCTCAAATGTGCCCTTGGAATATACCCTGGACAGAATCGACAAAACGACGTATCCTTATCCCTTGTGAGGATTTTGAGAGGCTTCAGAATAGATGGAAAAACCCAAACGCTGGCATTACACTTTAGTCGCACTTGTCATTCTGTTAACGATCTATAATATACTTCCGACGGCCATTTTTTACACAAAACCGCTGAAAAAGTCCATTGGAGAAAATCAAGGGTATGAGATCGCTCATCAGGCGGCTAGTCGGTTGAACCGACTCGAGATCGAAGCGATTGACTGGCTCAAATCGTTTGTCAAACTTCTAGATATCAAAGCCGAATCGATCCAGATTAACGAAAAAAATCCCGAGCTGATCAACCTTAAATTTCACTCAGAGAAAGAGGCGGAAAAGTTTAAAAAATATTTGCCACGTGCAGGCACTCTCATCCCCTTTTTCCCCTCTCAGCTCGCGTTGACACAAGGGGAGAAGGCCTCCCTCTCAACCGAAGTGACTCTCAAGAGAAATATTCCTATCCGTTTCGAAACCACAAATCCAAAAGAGGTTTTTACCTTTGTCCAGAAGAGAGAGGATACAGGCGGGGTGACTGAGGAATATCAAGCCCTTGTCAATGATCGTCTCAAGCAATTGGCTCTCTCCATAGGAGGGGAAAGCGAAAACTTTAACGCTGCCGAAACCGCCCTCTATTATCAAAAGAGCCCCCGCTCTAGAGAGTTTCTCTCACTCCTTTCTGAAAGAATCTCCTCTTACGCCGAAATCTTTGGAGAAAACTCTCCGACTGCAAGGCGCTACTATGCGACCTTCACACAAGCAAGTCTGAAAGAGCGATCAAACGTGATTGCTAATTTAACCAAAGCCTTTGAGGATGAGCTGGACAAAATAAGAATCGAACGGATTCAGCTTCAAGAAATTGAACAGGAAAAGAGGAATTCTGACTCCTTTCTAGAAGCGCATGATCAGCAGAAGTTCGACACCTTGAAATCTCTTGAAAACCGGTTCTTCAACTCGGTTAGGATCTTAAGAGAGCAAAAAAGTAGTTTCAATCAGGGCGCACTTCCTTGGACTTACACCTTGATCGATCAAGCACTCGCCACTCTTCATTCACAAAAACGCAGTCAATCTTCACTTCAAACGCTCTTGGTCGGCTCAAAAAATCCTTTGATTGAGGCTATAGAGATTGATTGGAATAGCGAGAAACTCTTTCTTAAATTTCACACCGATATCCAAGAGATGCGAAAGCAAATTAAAGAGGAAAAAAAGGGATATCAACTAAAAGATCGGCTTGATCAGCTCATTTACAGCGAAATAGCACGCATCTCTCAAGGCTCAGGAGAGTCCCTAACCCCCTATAAAGATGGATTCGAAATCGCCTTAAACTCACTGACGGCAAGTCAGAGCTTGCTCGTTATGGAGATCGGCTCTCTAGCCCAGAAACAGGCAAGTCAAATAAAGGAGTTGATCAGCTCCCAATGGAACCCCAGCCATCCTCAACTAAGCGCAAACCTTTTCCCCATCTACGACTTTGCAACGTATGAAAAACTGCCCCCTTACCAAAAGAGACTCGGCCTGATCGTCTATGCTCCTGCGGCCTCCTCTGAGCCCCCTCAGAAAGGGTTTCGCACAAATTCAATCTACGTGATTGCCAAAGGGGTGCAAGAGATCTTCCGTCAACTTCAAAAGAGCCCCAACTCTCCGAAATCACGCGCCTTTCTGGAAGATTTTGAAAAGCTAAAGAGACTTTTGCGTCAAAGCCAGTTTGAAGGGTACCCAGGAACAACCTCCTCTTTGCATCACTCTTTTGCAAACGATTTTATCTTTGAAGCCAGAGATTTTTATAGGCCGATCCTGATGGCCACGCACGAAGATTTTAAAGTTCATGGAACAAAACGGCGTGCAACTCTCGAATTTAGCAATGTCGAGCAGCGTATCTACACGTTAAATCGGATTGAGACCAAGATACACGAAGATCTGCTCAAGTGGAAAAGTGAATACCTAGCGGCGCAAGCAAACACAGAGCTTGATGCTAAACTTGATGTGCCACCCCCGACAAAAAATCCACTTATGAGCAACCTGGCTTTGAGTTTTAGAAAATATTTTCGTGGAGATGAGCGAAAAATTCTCCATTGGGGGCTCGATCTCTCGGGAGGAAAAACGGTTCAGATCGAGATGCGCGATACCAATGACCGCGTTGTTTCGAGTCAAGAGGGGATCAAAAAGGGGATCGATGAACTTTACAGACGTGTGAATAAGATGGGCGTTTCAGAGGTCGCCATTCGGCAAGAGGGAAACACCATTACATTGGATTTTCCAAGCGCGCAAGGCCTCTCTGCAACAGATCTGATCAAGGCCTCTTCCATGCATTTCCACGTGGTCAATGAAACATTTTCCACCGGAAACACCCTTTTAAGCTCCTCCGTCGATCAATTTTTACAAGATGTTTGGAATGAGGCCGTCGCCACCAATCAAAAAGATGTCAAAAGCCTCAATCTGATTTCCTGGAAACACCTTTACGGGGGAGCAATGGAGTTTGAGACGGCCAGACCTTTGAGTCAAGCAGCCAAGACGCTCTACGACCAAGGTCTTCGCATCGCTAAACCAGGAGAGACTCAGCCTTCAAGTACGTTCAACGATGCGCTCTCCAAGATTGCCGTTTACCGCGGCGACAGCTTCTCTGACTGGAAAGGGCAGTCCCACCCGTTACTGATCGTCATGGATCATTATGCACTTGAAGGAGCTAACCTGGTCGATGTGCGAGCCGCTTATGACCCTTCGCAGGGCAATTTTTTGACATTTAATGTTAAATCTTCACAAACCCTGGCAAACGGTCAAAAGATCAATCCAAGAAACGATCTGTACAATTGGACCAAAGCCTTTTCCAAAGAGAAAATTGCAACCACGCCACTTGGGAAGGTCACAAATGGGCGTGGATGGCGCATGGCCGTTGTTCTAAACGGCTCTATCGTCAGCGCTCCCGCAATCGAATCGGCTCTTAGTGATCACATCTCAATTACAGGTAGTTTCACACAACGGGAGGTCAACTCTTTAGAAGCTGATTTGAAAGCGGGCTCTTTGAGCTTTGCCCCTTACATCCTTTCAGAGAAAAACGTAAGCCCCGAACTCGGACTCAAAGATCGTTACATGGGTATTTTGGCAACGGTTCTCGCTCTTGTTTTGGTCGTTTTGCTCATGGTTGGCTACTACCGCTTTGCTGGGGTAATCGCTTCAGTTGCCGTCTTGTTCAACCTGCTCATCATATGTGCTACGCTCCAGAATATCCAAGCAACCGTAACGCTTGCTGGCATTGCTGGGATTATCTTAACAGTGGGAATGGCAGTAGATGCCAATGTGCTTGTCTTTGAACGGATCCGCGAAGAGTTTGCCCTTTCGAAAAGGCTCCCCCAGGCGATTCGAGCGGGGTACAAAAAGGCTTTTTCCGCGGTTTTGGATTCGAATGTTACGACTGTGATAGCCGCTTTGATTCTCTTGCATTTTGATTCAGGGCCGATCAAGGGATTTGCGATCACCTTGATCATCGGAATCGCCTCTTCGATGTTCTCTGCTCTTTTTATGACTCGCCTTTTCTTCGCTAAATGGGTTGGCCATTCAAAAAGTCGCGTGCTTAAGATGTCAAACCTGATTAAAAAAACCTCATTCGATTTTCTCAAATATGGGAAGTTGAGTTTTGCTATCTCACTTATCATTGGACTTTTTGGAATCTGCCTTTTTGTCTTTCAAAAGAGAACCCTAGTCGGCATGGACTTTACAGGTGGTTACTCACTTTCACTCGAACTAAAGCAAGCCTCTGGAAAGGAGGCTCACTACCGATCAAACGTTGAAGCTGCCCTGATAAAAGCAGGTCTTTCTCAGACAGATTTTCAGGTGCGCGAACTCTCCCCCTCCAACCATGTGAAAATTTTGCTCAGCCGGAGTTTGGATCAGAGTAAAAAACCTTTTGAGTATCTTCCCTTTGAGATAAGTAGCAGCGATGCTGTTTACCCTTACGAAAATAATCCTCGCATTGTGTGGATCTTAAACGCCCTCTCCAAACAAGGGATCGAGGTCAGAGAATCTTCACTCAAGCAGCTTGAAACCAACTGGACCACGATTAGCGGTCAGATGTCAAACGGGATGAAAAATAACGCCTTGTTAGGGCTATCCCTAGCCCTCGTTTGCATTCTCTTTTACATCACCCTACGTTTCGAATTCAAATACGCAGCAAGTGCAACCCTTGGGCTTGCCATTGATGTCTTGGTCACTCTCTCTTTTCTCGCTATTTTCCATTCAGTGGGGACTCCGATTCAGATCGACTTAAATACTATTGCCGCATTGATGACCATTATCGGCTACTCATTAAACGACACAATTATTATCTTCGACCGTGTCCGTGAAAACCTCAAGAAAATGCATAAAAAATCCTTTAAAGAGGTGATTAATGAGGCTCTTAACGTGACCCTGAGTCGTACATTGATGACCTCTGGCACCACTTTAGTTGTTTTACTCGCTCTCCTCTTTTTGGGAGGGAGCGCGATTTTCGGACTCTCCCTGGTTATGGTTATCGGGGTGATCTTTGGCACTTTTTCTTCCTTGTTCATCGCTTCGCCGCTTTTGTTATTTTTTCAAAGTAGAGAACGAAAAAAGTTGGCATTGAAAGAAAGTTAGAATGCTGATTAATTTAGACCAAACTCTTTACTTAGGAATCGCTCTTGGAAGAAAAAAATCCCCCGTCTTGGATCTATCCAACCGAATCGCCAGACTGGCGTCAATCTATTGAAAAAGAGTTTAATATCCACCCTGTGACCGCACAGGTTCTCGTTTCAAGAGGGTTTACCTCTTTCGAAGAGATTGATCACTATCTCTACGCAAAGCTTCCCGATCTGATCGATCCAAACCAGCTACTCGACATGGATCAAGCCGTGGAGAGGGTCATACAAGCTATCGAAAGAGAGGAGACAATCGTTGTCTATGGAGACAACGATGTGGATGGGATCACGGGAACCACCCTTTTGATTGAGTTTTTGCGCATGGTCGGTGCTCACGCTCTCTATTATGTTCCCTGCAGAGCAGGCTCCTCCTCCACCATCATGACCGATGCCTTGGATTTTGCGCTCGAAAATAGGTGCAAACTCTTTATTACGGTTGACTGCGGAATCACTGCCGCAGATGAGATTGCAGAATATTTTCGAAAAGAGATTGAGGTGATCGTCTCTGACCACCATGAACCGACCGCAAAAATCCCCCATTGCGTTGCCACACTCAATCCAAAGTTGATCAACAGCACCTATCCCAATCGGGATTTGACTGGAGTAGGGGTTGCTTTCAAGTTGGCACACGCTTTGACCAACTACCTGGTTTCAAGAGGGAAGCAGCAGAAAGATCTAATCGATTTAAAACAGTTTCTCGATCTCGTTGCCCTTGGGACGGTTGCCGACATGGGGACTCTGATTGGAGAAAATCGGATTCTCGTCAAATATGGTTTGCGTCAGTTGAAGCAGACAAAACGGCCTGGACTTCTAAAATTAATGGAAGTGTGTAAGATCAATATAAACACCGTTACAATCACCGACATCGCTTCCAAGATGGCTCCACGCCTAAATAGTCTGGGTCGCATTGACGATTCTCAGAAAGGGGTTGAGCTCCTGCTCATTCAAGACCTAAGAGCCGCCAGAATTTTGGCTAAGGAACTAGACGAAAACAACACAAAAAGACAAAAAATTGAGCGGCAAGACTTGAGTCACTTGGAAAGTTTTCTAGAGACTCACCCCCAAATATTTGAAAACAGAGCACTTGTTCTACACTCAAACAAGTGGCACCCAGGAATCATCCCGATCACGGCAGCACGCCTATGCAAACAATATAGTCGTCCTGCCCTTGTCATTGCGATTGATCAAGGCGTAGGGAAGGGATCGATCCGGACAATCCCAGAGTTTCCCCTCTTATCGATCCTCCGCAAACACCGAGAACTGCTCATCAGTTTCGGAGGGCATGATTATGCTGCAGGTTTTTTGATAAAAGAAGAAAATATCCCCTATTTTAGAGAAGTTTTCATCGAAACAGCGAATAAAATTCTAAAAAAGGAGGATATCTGTCCCAAACTTCGCCTAGATGCCAAAGTCAAATTTAGCGATCTGACATTTGATTTGCTTGACTCTCTCGAACTTCTTAAACCGCATGGAACAGGGAATTCGCCCCCCCTTCTCTATTCTGACGTCAAACAGATCCGCCCTCCCAAGGTCGTGGGCAGCACCCATCTCAAACTCTTCCTTCAACAAGAGGAGCGTGTATTGGAGGGGATCGGGTTTGGTCTTGGAAAAGAACGGGCACGCCTTTGCAAAAGAAATCTCCCTCTGCAAGTTGCTTTCACTCCCCAAGTCAATGTGTTTTTGAGAAAATCGAGCATTCAACTTCTCATCAAAGATTTTAAAACGAAAGCCTGATTTTCAACAATACCCCCTGCCATCGACAAGGAGGAGGCAGGAGTTATCACGTTGACGTTTTTAGGTAAACACTTTCCAGGATTTTTTATGGGAAAAAAAAGCAGCCCTTTGTTTCCAAAGGGCTGCGAAATCAAAACTTGGCAACGACCTACTCTCCCATACTCTAGTGTACAGTACCATCGGCGATGAAGAGCTTAACTTTTGAGTTCGGAATGGGATCAAGTGTTTCCTCTTCTCTAAAATCACCAAGAAAATATAAAAAACTGAATTAAAACAACGCTTGAGAGAATCAACTACCATTTTCTAAAAAAAAGGTAAAGCCGATGGACAGATTAGTACTGGTTAGCTGAACGCATCACTGCGCTTACACACCCAGCCTATCAAACCTGTCGTCTTCAGGTTGTCTCATAAGGGATACTTTATCTTGAAGGAGGCTTGGCGTTTAGATGCTTTCAACGCTTATCCTTTCCAAGCATAGCTAACCGGCAATGCTCTTGGCAGAACAACCGGAACACCATTGGCTTGTCCACTTCGGTCCTCTCGTACTAGAAGCAGCTCTTCTCAAGTATCCTGCGCCCACAGCAGATAGGAGCCAAACTGTCTCACGACGTTCTGAACCCAGCTCGCGTACCGCTTTAATTGGCGAACAGCCAAACCCTTGGGACCTTCTACAGCCCCAGGATGCGATGAGCCGACATCGAGGTGCCAAA